>JBDTSO010000250.1:0-5127 GCA_039931085.1 Acidobacteriota bacterium
AAAAAGTTAATTTGGCTGAAAAATTAGCGTTGATAAATGAACATTGGCGACCGAAAGTTGTCGGAGAATTGAACGGGCAGGAAATCAAACTCGTCAAATTTCAAGGTGAATTTCCGTGGCATCATCACGAACACGAAGATGAGATGTTTATGGCTTTGAAAGGAAATTTTCGTATTGAATTTCGTGACAAAACAATTGAACTTTCACAAGGCGAATTCATTATCGTGCCGCACGGCGTTGAACATCGTCCAATTGCGGAAGAAGAAGTCGAAGTTTTATTATTTGAACCTGCAAACTTGAAAAATACGGGAAACGTCGAGGACAAAAATTTTACTGCGCCGATTGGTGAAAAAATTTAGCCATAATATATAATTTCAAGCTCAAAAAAAGACAAGCAAGATGCCTGTCTTAATCTAGCCAATAGTTTGGTGGGGCAAGGGCGGCGAACCTCCTGACCTCACGACTTGGGAGATGATTTTTGATAAACTTGGATAAATTTATAAGACTTTGTTTTTGTCATATTTAGAGATTGAATGACTTTGCTTGAAATTAGCTAAATAAGTGTTTTTGGAAAAGGCTGAAATACAACCGGCACAGAAAATGTTCTTACGAATTTAACCAACTTGTTTGCGAAATGGCAGGAATATTTTGCCGTTCGCAAACTCTAATCGTGTGCCCTGTTCCGCCGCCTTCATTTGCCAATTATACGCACAACTTGTTCTGATTTGGATTACGAATCTTTAGCGGAAGCCGTGCTGCCTTTAAAGACGCGAAATAAATAATAGTAAGAAGGAAACAGCAAAATCGCGCCCAAAATTAACGCGCCCAAAAGTAGTTGAAGCGTGATGTCTGGCGCGGCTGAGTTGTAAATAGTGATATTTGGTTCGACCAAAAAAGGAAATTGCGCGACTGCCCAGCCGAGCAAAATCATCGTAACCTGCGCCGCCGCACAGACACGCGCCAATTGATATTTTCGCGTCCACAAAGCGTAAAACGCTCCCGTCGCAAAAATCGCGGTTGAAATGTGCAAACCCAAAGCCCAAAAATTACTGCTGATTCCGGCGCGAACCGTTGGCGCACCAATTCCTGCCAATAAAAAAACGATCAACGCTAAAATTCCGACAGTAAAGCCTGAAATCAAGGCGCGTTGGCGAAAATCTTCCTGCAATTTGCGGTTTTCGGTTTCCAAAATCAGATAAACCGCTGCCAAAAATGCGAACAGCGAGAGCGCGAAAAACCCGACGGCAAAAGGAAACGGCGCAAACCACGAACTGAAAAAGTCGGTTTGGACAATTCCGTTTTCCACACGAATCGTGCCGGAAGCGATTGCGCCTAAAATGATTCCCAAAAGTATCGGCGTGATAATGCTTGAAATCGAAAAAATCAAACTCCAATGTTCCTGAGTTTCGTTGTGATTCGTTTCGTTTTTGCGAAAAATAAAAGATGTTCCGCGTAAGATTATTCCGATCAGCAAAAGCGTCAGCGGAATGTGAAGCGCGGTTGAAATAACCGCAAAAGCCTTTGGAAACGCGGTAAATAAAACAACGATGACCAAAATCAGCCAGACGTGATTTGCTTCCCAAACCGGACCGATGGCTTCTTCGACAAGTTCGCGCTGCTCCTTTTTTCGTTTCCCAAATGCCAGCAAATCCCAAACTCCGCCGCCGTAGTCCGCGCCGGCAAGAAGAACGTATAAAAGCAGTGCGCCGAGCATCATTCCCGCGATAATTATTTCGAGGCTAAACATAATTATTTTGCAGATGCCCGCACAGAGTAAGAGCGCAACCGCCAAAAACACCCTTAATTCGTGCGGGTTTCTGTATTATTCCCAATAATCTTCGAGTTTAACGCCCAAACCGTCGGCGAGCCGGTTGACGAAAGCGTAATAGCCGACAACCTGACAAATATCCAAAATCGCGGCATCGCTAAAACCTGTTTCGCGCAGTTTTTCGACATCGGATTTTTTCATATTCCACGGCTCAAGTGTCAATTTCGCGGCATATTCGAGCATCGCTCTGTCCGCTTCGCTTAAATCCGCCGCGCGAAAATCATTTTTTAACTGCCCGACTAATACATCATCATCAATTAAATTACGAAGCCCCGCTCCGTGATGCTTCACTCAATAAACGCAATGATTTAACGCGGAAACCGTCACGGCAATCATTTCTCTTTGCTTGCGGGACAAATCGCTTTTGCCGCGCATCAGAGTTTTGTAAAAATCGTAATGTCCTTTTAACGATGCGGGATTTAGGCTGTGAATTTTCAAAATATTATCAACTCCGCCCGACGGCGCGGCAAGTTTTTCATATTGATTTTTTAAATTGCCTTCCGCTTCCCGTTCATCAATTACCTTTATCCAAGCCATATTTTCCTCTTAATAAATTTTTTGTTTGTTTATGAATTCAATTCTTTTGGACTTGCCGCTACTTGTTTCAATAAAAGCCACGCCGTTACAAACGCCAGAAAAATATAAAGAATCGTGAAAGTTACAAATGGAATGATGAGATTCGGCATCGGCGTAACGGCTTCGCTCGTTCGCATAATAGTGTAAATTATCCACGGCTGCCGCCCGACTTCCGTAACCGTCCAACCCGTTTCAATCGCAATAAATCCGAACGGCGCGGTGATAATCAACGCCCGCAAAAACCATTTGGAATCAAACCAAAGTTTGTTTTTATTCATTCGCACACGCCACCAACGCCGCGCGCCCCAAAATGCAACGGTAATCATCGCCAAACCGCACGCGACCATAATCTGAAACGCAAAATGAATGATGGCAACGGGCGGATGCGTATCTTTCGGAAAATCGTTTAAGCCTTTGACTACTGCATTTGAATCGGAATAAGCCAGAAAACTGAGTGCGTGTGGAATTTCAATCGAGTATGGCGTTTCGCGTTTTTCCTCATTTGGAATTCCGCCGATGCGAAGCGGTGCGCCCTTTT
The DNA here is from genome assembly GCA_039931085.1 of Acidobacteriota bacterium. Classification (GTDB taxonomy): domain Bacteria; phylum Acidobacteriota; class Blastocatellia; order Pyrinomonadales; family Pyrinomonadaceae. Next base: position 2,943 of record JBDTSO010000250.1, read on the forward strand.
CGGTTTCAAATTGTCCTTCAAAAGCGGCGAGTTTAACGGGCTGATTTTCCGCCACCGTTTTTGCTAAAAAATCACCCGAAATCGGCATTAGAATCGCGCCGATTCCGCCGACAATTAACGAAATTTTGAGCGCGTGTTGATGAAAACGATTTTCCTTGTCGCGCCGCAACATAAAGGCATGAATTCCCGCCACCGCAAATCCCGTCGCGCAATACGCCGCGATGACCATATGTGCAGTTTGCGGAAACGCCGCCGGATTCATCATCGCCGCAATCGGACTGATATTTGCAAATTCTCCATTGATTAAAGTAAAACCTCTCGGAACATTCATCCAAGAATTCGCAATCACGACAAAAACCGCCGAAGCTGCGCCGCTGACTGCCACAATCGCGCCGGAAAACAGATGTATTTTCGGCGAAACTTTTTTCCAGCCGTAAAGATAAATGCCGAGAAAAATCGCTTCGGTAAAAAACGCAAAACCTTCGAGCGAAAACGGCATCCCGATAATCGCCCCCGCCGATTCCATAAATTTCGGGAAAAGCAAACCGAGTTCAAACGACAAAACCGTACCGGAAACCGCGCCGACGGCAAACAAAATCGCCGTTCCCTTCGCCCAACGCTTCGCCAGAATCAAATAAGTTTCGTCGTTTGAGCGCAGCCAACGCCATTCGGCAATACACATCAAAACGGGCATTCCGATTCCAAGCACGGCAAAAACTATATGAAACGCCAGCGACATTGCCATCTGCGAACGCGCCGCGAGTATGTCGTTCATTTTGATTTAATTGTATCAGTTTTTTGACGTGGAAGATTTTCTCTTTTCGATTCTAACTTTGGCTTCAAAAGAATAATCAAGAATAATAGTCTTGCCGCCAGTGTCCGATTTAAATTCGACTTTTCCGCTGATTCCTTTGAGTTCGCCCGTTCCTGAATTCGGCATAATAAAACCGAGCGCGCGACTCGTTTCCGAAAGCGTGTGTGTCGCGCCGTGAATCATTACAAATGAACCTTTTCGCCCGTCCAATTCGCCGCCGACTCGTTCCATTACCGTGTAACCTGCCGAACCGTCTTCGGCGGAACACATCAGAAGCCGCGCCGTGCTTTCGCCTTTCAAACCGCCGCTGAAAGTTTTCTTAACCGTAACTTGCGCCAGCGTCGGCGCGTTCGGCATTTCATCATAATTTTCGACTTCCCAACCCGTTACTTCAAAAGGAATGGTAATTTGTTTGCTCATTTTATTTTTCCAATTCTGGTTTAATTAGTTTTGGTTTAAGCGATATTCGGTTGTAATATCAATCGCTTTGTAAAGCGAACGATAAACCGGACAATATTCGGCGTGCATTTCGTGAACACGCTCGACGGTTTCCCGCATATTTTCCGAAGCGTTTAACTGATAAACGACGTGGATTCTTTTAATTACCAAAACATTATCTTCTTTTTCGATTTCGCCCGTTACTTCCGCCGTTAAATTTTTGTTGCTCGCATTTATTTGACGCGCTTCCAGCGCGCCTCCAAATGTGCCGACCAGTCAGCCGCCCGCTGCCGCGACGACATAATCGAGCGTCGTCGCGTGCGGTTCGGCAACGTCGGTACTGACTTTGTAATGCTCGGCGACCGCGCCGTGAACGCCGAATTTGACCGGCTCGCTTTCCGCCGGAAGATACGCCAAACGATTCGGTCCCGTTTCGCGTTCGATTCTGATTTTCGATGTGTATGCTATCTCTGACATTCTAAATTTTCTCCTTTTTCTGACTCGAAATCCGTTTCATTGATGTAAAAAATCGCGTCTTCTACCGAACGGAAAACCTTGTGGCTGTGATAAACCAGCCACGGGCTGACCGAAACTTCCGTCGGCGCGACCAAAATGATTTTTTTGCCGCGCTCCCAGCCGTATAAAACTTCCATACTCGTCCCGACGCTCGGTTTGACGAAATTGACGAGAACCACATCACAGCCGTCAATATCGGCTTTATCGTTTTCGACCATATCAACCATTCCGTCCATCGGATTTCCGCGATAATCCCGAATCATCGGATCGAGTGAAACTCCCTTGATGTTTTCTTTAGCAAACTCGCGCCAATCGCGGCATTCCGCGTCCGTGCAGTCGAGCATCGCGCCGCTTAAATAAACCGTTTTTTCTTTCACAATTTTATTTTCTTTTACCTGAAATTTTGAAATCATTTTT
>JBDTSO010000251.1:0-5102 GCA_039931085.1 Acidobacteriota bacterium
TTACAACCCTTCGGTTAACAGCCGAATGCTCTGCCATTGAGCTACTGCGGAATATCGCTCGAAAGCGAATTTTTAGGTTAAGTATTTTGTTTTCTCTTGTCAAGCCAACTTATGTATTTGCTTTCAAAATTTAAATCAATTTTGAAAGTTTTTTGTCAGCCTTAATCTATCAAACATTTTTTCAATGAAAATAAATGTCTGTTGCAACGCATTTGATAATATAATTTTTCAACCCGATGCGGGTTAGCCGATGCGAGTGTCAATGTAGCATTCTGTCAGTATTTTAATAATGCGAAAATTTAATTTAGCAGAATGTTATACAAAAATGTAGGATTTTACCTCGCAAGCGACATTTTTGTAGATGTTAATTTATCACTTTAAAGTTTTCTTTAAGTGTTGTAGAATCTTTCTGAAAATCGCATATAAAATAAAACGCGAATTTTTTAATGTAATTTTTTATCGAAAATCAGGAGATTTAATGAACGCAAAAAATGTTTTGGATTATGCTGCCGAGCAGGGCGCGAAGTTTGTTTCTATACGGTTCACGGATTTGCCAGGTGCGTGGCATCATTTAACTTATCCAATCGAGCAGCTTACGGAAGATAGTTTTGAAGAAGGTTTCGGTTTTGATGCTTCGAGTCTGCGCGGTTGGGCGGCGATTAATGAATCGGATATGCTGCTCGTGCCGGATGCGGAACGCTGCTGGGTAGATCCATTTATTGAAGAAACGACGATCTGTTTGATCGCCAACGTTGTCGAACCGATTACCAAGGAAGGTTACGGACTCGATCCGCGTTCGGTAGCGGTTCGCGCCGAAAGCTATTTGAAATTTACCGGACTTGCCGACACGGTTTTTATCGGACCGGAAGCCGAATTTTTCGTTTTTGACGGAGTTTCTTATCATAATGACCAGCAATCTGCCGGTTATACGATTGACTCGGAAGAAGGGCATTGGAACACGCGCCGAGCCGGAGATAGTATGTCGCCAAATACTGGCTATCATATTCGTCCGAAGGAAGGTTATGTGCCGGTTGCACCCATGGATACGCTGATTGATTTAAGAAACACGATTTCTCTGATGCTGGGCGAAGTCGGCATTCACGTCGAATGTCAGCATCACGAAGTCGCCACCGCCGGACAGTGCGAAATTGATTTTAAGTTTTCAAACTTGCTGCACACGGCTGATAACTTAATGCTGTTTAAATACATTGTCAAAAATACAGCCGTATCTTACGGCAAAACGGCGACATTTATGCCGAAACCGCTTTTCGGCGACAACGGTTCGGGAATGCACGTTCACCAATCGTTGTGGAAGGACGGCAATCCGCTGTTTGCCGGTGAAGAATATGCCGGACTTTCGGAGATGGCGAAATTTTATATCGGCGGACTCCTTAAACACGCGCCCGCGCTGATCGCACTCGCTGCGCCGACGACGAACAGTTATAAACGGCTCGTGCCGGGTTTTGAAGCTCCGGTTAATCTAGCGTATTCGGCGCGAAACCGTTCTGCCGCCGTGCGGATTCCGATGTTTTCACCGTCGCCGAAAGCCAAACGGCTCGAATTTCGTCCGCCCGATCCGTCGTGCAATCCGTATATCACGTTTGCCGCGCTTTTGATGGCTGGTCTCGACGGTGTGCAAAATCGCATTGATCCGGGTGAACCGCTTGATAAAGACATTTACGATCTGTCGCCGGAAGAATTAAAAGACGTGCCGAATTTGCCGGGAAGTTTGGATGAAGCGTTGACGGCTCTCGAAAACGATCACGAATTTTTACTCAAAGGCGATGTTTTCTCGACCGAGATGATCGAGCGTTGGGTAAAATATAAACGTGAAAAAGAAGTGCAGCCGTTGCGTCTTCGTCCGCATCCGCTTGAATTTTCAATGTATTACGACGTTTAAAGTGGAAAGGTGAAATAGAGAAAAGGTGAAAAAGTTGGTTGCATGGCTTCAACGTAACTTTTCACCTTTTTGTGTTTATGAAAATCGAACCGATAATTTTAGAAAGCGAATTTGTCCGGCTTGAGCCGCTCAAAATTGAACACGCCGACGCGCTCTGCGAAGTCGGTTTGGTGGAAGAGGTTTGGCTTTGGACGACAAATATTGTTCGCTCTAAAGACGAAATGCGAAGATATATCGAAACCGCGCTCGATGAATTTAACCGAAAAGTTTCGCTGCCGTTTGTAACTGTCGAAAAAGCATCGAACAAAATTGTCGGTTCAACTCGTTTCGGAAATATAGATGCGAAAAATCGCCGCGCGGAAATCGGCTGGACGTGGATAAATCCTGCGTGGCAAAGGAGTTCTATCAATACGGAAGCGAAACTTTTGATGTTAACGCACGCTTTTGAAACATGGAAATGTATCCGCGTTGAACTTAAAACCGATGTTTTAAATGAAAAATCGAGAAAAGCGATTTTAAGACTTGGCGCGAAGGAAGAAGGTATTTTACGTCAGCACGTGATTACCGATGCGGGACGGTTTCGTGATACGGTTTATTTCAGTATTATTGATTCGGAATGGCAAAACGTAAAAGCCAATCTGAACGACAAATTAAGAGGTTTTTAATGAGAATTTTTTTAGGTTTGACAATTTTTTTGGTTTTCTTAGGCGGCTGTACTTCTGCGCCGGTTAAAAATACCGATACGATAAATACAAATTCCCCCGATAATTCCGTCGCCGAAAAATCGAACGCGAATAATGATTCGATGACGCTGGAAGAATTTATGAACACCAACAACGCCTCGCCTGCTGCAAATTCAGATGGTTCCGAACTATCCGGCAGTCCGACGGGGAAAAATTCGAGAGGAAAAAATACCAGCTCCGCGCCGATTGATCCGCACGCCGCAACGATTTTGACAACCGCGCCGGATAATTCGGTGATTTCAACCTCAATGAATAAACAGGGTGCGCCAATCGAAACGCGCACTTTTAAAGATAATCCAATGTTGATAAAAGTCGAGCGTGTTTATACTGATTTGAAGAATCCGACGGTTACGGTCTATCTTAAAAACGGGAAAACCTACGATTTGCCGAAGGAAAAAATAGACGATATTTTTAATGTTTCAGCGAACGATATTTTAAATGCCGTCGGTGTCGCACCATCCAAATAGAAGTTGCCGAAAATGAATAACAAATTTTATTCACAAATCTTTTTCGGTTAGGTTATAATTCAAAATGCTATGGAAAAGTTCAATATAATTTGTCCGTGCTGCGAAGCTAATTTAACGATTGACGCGAATACCGGCGCGATTTTGGCGCACGAAGAAAAGAAAAAAGCGCACGGTTCGTTTGACGATTTGAAAAACGAACTCGGCAAACAAAAAGAATTGCGCGACCAACTTTTTGCTCAAGAAATGTCTTCGGTAAAAGATCGTGAACGGCTTTTAGAGGAGAAATTTCAGGAAGCGAAAAAACGCGCTCAAGGTGAACCGAACACGCCGTTCAAAAATCCGCTGGATTTGGATTGATCGGTTGGCAAATTGTAATTTGGAATTAAGTTTTGGAAAAAATTTCGCATTATTGTCAAAAATGCCGCGCCGCCAATGAAGTCGGCGAAGCGCATTGCCGACGGTGCGGAACACGGTTGATGTTGGTTGTTTTTCCGCCTGCTGTTCGACACGACGACGGAATTGTTCCTTCTTTTTACGAAGATCATCTTCTCGAAAGAGTTTCACTGCTCGAACTGCGCCTCGCGCAAGTTACCGAACAATTAGCGATGGCTTATGAATTTATCAGCCGCGAAGCCAGAGCGTTTCAAAAAGACCACACGCTTCTGCAATCTTTTTTTGAAACGATTGAGAAAATAAATCCTGATTTGTCCGACCTTTTGAGTAAAAATACGCTCGAAATTTTTGACGGTAAAAAAGGAAAGATCAAAGCGGAAAACAAACACGAGCAAAATTTAGCCGAAATTCTCGCCAATCACGATGATAAACAAACCGAACTTTTGACGCATTTGTTTAAGGAAAGCGTTAAATTACTGGAAAAAAACGAGGAAAAGCAGGCATTTTTGACGCTCGAACGCGCCGCACTGATTTCACCGAAAAATGTTCCGCTGCTAATTTTTATCGCTGAAAATCTTTTTCGCACCGACAAATTTGACGGGGCGCGGAAAATTCTCGAAAAAGCCTTTGGATTTGCGCCGCAAAATGAGAAAGTTCTGCTCCTTCTCGGCGTAATTTACGCCGACGAAGCCGAAACCAAAAAGGCACGAAGACTGTTGAGTGTTTTGGTAAATATTCCTGAAAAAAGTTTGTGCATCAACTATGTTTGGGGAATGTTGGCAGCATTTGAAGAAAATTGGACGGAATCGCTCGCCGCGTTTAAGCAGTGTTTGAGAAACAAAGAAATTCCCGAAATTCAATATTTAATCGGCTGTGTTTATTTTCAACTACAAAACCATAAATTTGCGTTACAGCATTTGCAAAAAGCGACTTTTTCCGACATCAAATACGCCGATGCGTGGTTTATGCAAAGTTTGATTTATAAAATTTTCGACAACGAAGAAAGCGCAAAAAACACCCGCCAAGCAGCATTTGAAGCGAAGGAAGCGGGCGCACAATCTCTGGAATTTTTGAAGGGAAAAGCACAGTCCGATTTTGAAACGGCTTTACCTTTTCTGCATTTTAACAGAGAAGTAAATCATCTTTTGTCAAAAGGTTCTTTGCGGCTAAACAAATTTTTCCGCGAACAAATCTTCAAATCCATCGAATAGAAATAATTGTGAACAAAGAAAAAATTATTGTCGCTCTCGACGTGGTAACTGCCGGCGAAGCGCGTGAAATCATCGCGGAACTGCGCGGCGAAGTCGGCGCGTTCAAGATCGGGCTGCAACTTTTTACTGCTGTCGGCGCATCTTTTGTTCGTGAAGTTGTTGAAAACAATGTAAAAGTTTTTCTCGACGTTAAATTTCATGACATTCCGAATACGGTGGCGAAAGCGGCAGTCGAAGTCGCACGGCTCGGCGTTTGGATGTTTAATGTTCACGCGCTCGGCGGCGGCGAAATGATGCGTCGAACGGTCGAAACGGTCGAGGAATTTTGTGCGGCGGAAAACTTTATCGTCCCGAAAATTATTGCCGTCACGGTTTTGACGAGCGCAGA
>JBDTSO010000252.1:0-5096 GCA_039931085.1 Acidobacteriota bacterium
CGCGAACGCCCGCCGCCAGCAGATTGCGGACGATTTCTTCCGATTCGTGCATCGTGAAAATCAAAATTTTAGTTTTCGGTAATTCCTTTTGAATTTTTCTGGCGATTTCCAATCCGTCGGTCGGCGGTATTGAAAAATCCAAAACCATCACGTCCGGTTTGCATCGCAACGCCGATTCGATTGCTTCAACGCCGTTCGCCGCCTCGCCGCAAACTTCCCATTCGGGATTTATTTCCAGCAAATTACGGATGCCGTGGCGGACAATTTCGTGGTCGTCGGCGATCAGAATTTTGATTTTTCGGTTTTTCATTTTAGCGGAATCCTCGCCGTAATAACCGTGCCGTGCGGACCTGATTTGATAAAAAGTTCACCGCCGAACTGCCGAAGTCGTTCACGCATTCCGACAATGCCGACTCCCAAAGTTTCGATGTCGCCGAGCAAAACGTCTTCGTCGTGTTCGCTGTCCTTGATAATACCATCGCCTTCGTCGCGGATTTCCAAAACGGCTTCGCTCTCATTTTGATTGAACCGAATAAAGGCATTTTTACTGCCCGAATGCCGATGAATATTGTTGAGCGATTCCTGAACAATCCGAAACATCGCACTTTCCATTTCAATCGGCAGACGGGCTTCATTTCCGGTGCAAATAAGTTCGACCGCAATGCCGCTGCGCTTGATAAAACCGCCGACAAACCAACGCAGAGCAGAATTTAATCCCGCCTGATCGAGCAGCGGCGGATGAAAAACATAAGACAAAGTGCGAATTTCGCCGAGCGAGCGTTCCGCCATCGAAATCGCTTCATCAATCGCACTCGTAACTTTTTCGTCCGGCTCTTTAATTATTTTTTTCAGATACGAAAGCGTCAAAAGAACGGCACTAATCTTTTGTGCCGTCGTGTCGTGCAGTTCGCGGGCGAGGCGGCGGCGTTCCTTGTCCTGCAAATTCAAAAGTCTGGTCGTCAAATCACGCAAATCACGCTCGGCTTTTTTGCGTTCGGTAATATCGTTCGACGCAACCGCCATAAATGCCTCGCCGCCGATTTCCATTTTTGCCGCAAATAAAAGAACCGTCAACAGTTCGCCGTCGGGACGAATAATATCAGTTTCAAAATTATTGACACTGCCATTTTCACGAAGCCTTTCTATAAACTGCTGTGCAGATTCTTCGGACATTATAAATCCGGTTTCTTGTCCGGTGATTCCGATTGCATCTTCGCGGGCGATACCGGACAACTGTGTGAAACGCTCGTTAACGGCGACGTAACGATGATCTTCAAGCGAAGAAATAGTCATCGAAAGCGGAATGAAATTGAACAACTTTGAAAAACGTTCTTCCGAATTTCTGATACCGTTTTTCAGCTTTTTGGAATCGAACTGTTTCCGCCGCGTGATATTTTGATGAACGACCAAAGCACCGCCGGAATCGCCTTCGAGTTTTGTGACCGTCATCAAACATTGTTCAAGACCTGACGAAAAATCACAGACATATTCCAGTTCAAAATCAGCGGCGTTGCCCTTGAGAACGGTTTCGATTCCATCCGCCGTTTTCTTGGCTTCACACGCAAATTTTCCGTTCCTTTTGCGGCAAACTTTCAAATAGTTGTCGCCGACAAAAACCTTTTCGGGAATGCCCGAATTTGCTTCCGTCCAAGCTCGATTAAGGGCGATTATATTGCCGGAATTATCCAGCACAATCATTTCACCGTTCAACGATGATAAAACGCTTTCGAGCAAGTCCATAGAATACTTTCGGCAATATCAAATAATGCCATTAACCCCAACTTCAAAATTCAAAATTCACACAGTTTTTAGTTTATCATTTCAGTAGAGTTATCATATTTCGCCGATGAGTCTTTTTGTGTTTTCCGTATTAAGTACAACTTTAGCGAAATGTTCATCGAAAATTTTGCCGTTCTTTATCAGGAAAATCCTTACTCCGAAATCCCAACGCTTATCAACCAAAACCGCATTTAAAAATACAAATAAAGACCTATATCTTTTGCTCTTTCACTCGTTTATACTGCTATGTTAAAACAAACTTGAAAAGCAAAAGTAATGAAAAAAGAGGGAAAATTTGATGAAAATGTGGTTTATAATCGGGATAATTTTTATATTTTTGGCTGTGCCGACGGTAAGTATTTACGCATACGAAAACTATTCGACAAATGTGCCGGATAAAGATTCTTATGATGAGTTGATGCCGCAACAAAAACGGCTTTTTAATGATTTTGTGCAGAAATATTCAAAGATTGTCGGGATAAAAGTTGATCCGAAACAAAGCTATGAGGATTCTCCTGTTTCCGTTCGCACGACGTTTTATGCTGTAACGCAGGCTTTACTCAGTTCAAAATTAACGGACGAAAACGGAAAATCGCTCGGCTCGGCATTGGATATAATTGATTCGCTTGAAACGATAAAGGGAAAGGTCAAAGGTGAGGGCGGAGATGTCCAGTTTCGCATCTACGTTATTTTTAAAGCTGATGCTTACGACATTTTAACGAAAAGTGCCGAATATCAACGCACAAGAGATAACTCTATTTATCACAAAGGTTATCCGATTTCCTTTCGTCAGGAAGGCGGAACTCCTTCGACTCAAGTTTCTATGTCGCGTGATAAAAGACGTGGCGATATAGATGTTGACTATCGCTCGTCAGGATTTCCGAAAGCACTGTTTAACGGACATTTGACGGCGGCGAATTCCGATGTCAGACAGGGAAAAAATTACCCGACACATATCGAGCGTTGGGCAGGGTTAGATGATTGGTGGACGGCTTTGTTTGATTTAGATTCGATTTCAGATTCTGAAGAAAGTGCGGAAGTAGGCACAGGAGAAAAGATTCCCGAATTTCCGCGTTCCGGTAAGACCGATGTGCAAAACGCCGTTGCCGATTATTTGAATGCACTACTTGTCGAAGGCAAAGCAGGTGATGCGGTTTCATACATTTCAGAGAGAGCTTACCCGTGTTGGGAATTAAATGGGGATACTGACGGAAAGCCATTTAACCGCGGATTAGCTCCGTATGTGATAAGAAAAAAGTATGAGAAAAACTACCAATCTATCACAAGGGCATTCGGGAAAATCACGAGTCTAAAGCAGATCGCACAGAGCGTAAAGTTAGATGATAAAACGGGACTTCGCTATGTCGAACAGCCGTTCAGCAACGAGTTTTCGCTATACGATCTGCAGGAAGGTGAAGCCGTAAAATGGTCTTGTTCGACACGCTTGACGGGGGATACGCCAAAGAAAAGAAACTCGAAAAAATACGGAAAGTATTATTTAGCCGTCTTTAGAGTGCCGCCGCAGGGAAAAGGCGGAACGGCTGCGCTTCTGCTCGCCAAAGAAAACGATTATTGGAAGATCATAACTTTTGAAGATGAAGTTGATACTGATTACTCGAAAGTTCCCGATCTGCGTGCGAAAGATGAAAGCGGGAAAACTCTCAGAACAACCACGGCGGATAAATCTCTGCTTCGCTCAATGCGTGATTTTCACCGAAGTTGGTTCTTAAATCGTAACTATTCCGATGCCGCACAATATTTTTCTCCTGAAGTTTTCGCTTGCCGTAATTCGTATCTTGAACCGGGCGATAAACCGGCGAAAAACTTTGAAGAAATGATGGAAGGCTGGCGAAAAGGTATGCGGGAAACTGCCGAAGAGATCGGCATTCACAAAAGACTTTCCACTGCTATAACTTCCGTAACTCCAACGACAAATGAAGTGGCAATCGTCAAACATCCCGATCAAAAAGCCTTTACAATATTCGCTCTGTCCGATAAATCAGGCGAAGCTGCCGCGTGTTCTAATACGGAAAATAATGTTGAGAAAACCGAGAGTTTCCGAAATTTACCCGCCGGAGGAAATTACTACGCCGCCAGTTTTGCGGCTAAAGCATCAGGCGGAAGTCCCGGCGTATTGACAACACTTTGGCGTAAAATTGACGGAAATTGGCGTATTTATGCCTACCGCATAGATACGCCTTAAATGCGTTCAGACTTGGTTAAGAATGAGAAATTATAAAACACAGATGGGGCGAAATTGTTTTAATTGAACTAAAATAATTTTCTTAAAAAGAAACCAAGGGGGAAATATATGACGGAACATTCGATATTTGAAGCGATGGCAAAAAATTGGTAGATATTATTAATCAGGCGCATTTTCGCCTTGCTTTTCGGCATTCTGGCGTTTCTTTTGCCCGGTTTGACGTTAGTAACGCTTATCCTTATTTTCGGTGCGTATGCTTTGGTTGACGGTGTTGCAACGCTCTGGATTGGCGGCAGAACGCGGGCTTGGTCGCTAGTGTTGATGGGTATTCTCGGCGTTTTGATCGGGATTTATACTTTTGTATTTCCCGGCATTACAGTGATTTCATTGCTTAATTTGATTGCGGCGTGGGCGATTGTCAGGGGAATTTTCGAGATTATCGCCACCGTCCGTCTGCGGAAAGAAATAAGCAACGAATGGTGGCTGATTTTAAGCGGCATCGTCTCGATTATTTTCGGACTCGCACTTGTCGCCAATCCCGGTGCGGGTGCTTTGGCGATGGTTTGGATGGTCGGCATTTATGCGGTGATTTTCGGTATTCTGATAATTATTCTCGCCTTTAATATGCGGGGACTTCACAGACAAACGGAAGTTTTGCCGGAGAACTAAATGCAAACCGTCACAAAAATAGATAAAGATGATTCGTCAGTAATCACAAAAAAGTTTGTCAAAGAATCTTTTGACCGCATCACCGGCTCGAAACTCGTCGGCAAATGTGATGTGAGGCTTTTGAAGGACGCGGAAGAAAATTATCCGGCGTGGCTTGAAGCCATTGGAAACGCACGGGACAGAATTTTTTTTGAAAGCTATATCATTCACGAGGACGCACAGGGCGAACTCTTTGCCGACGCTTTGATTGCGAGAGCGAAGCAGGGAAGTGGTCATCGTCGCGCAATCGCTCCCTGAGTTGATCCTGTTCGGCTCGGCTCAGTTTCGCCTATCTGCCTCAGTTTCGCCTATCTGCCAATGTAATTGTTTTGACACAGCTTACTCAAAGCTGCTTCCCGATATTGTTTCCACAATCTTTGCGATTGTCGCACCTTCAAGCCGATCA
>JBDTSO010000253.1:0-5057 GCA_039931085.1 Acidobacteriota bacterium
GTCGGAGTCATTTCGCCTTTATCAATGGAGAATTCACGCGGCAGTAGATAAACTTTTTTGACTCTTTCATAATCATTCATTTCCCGCGTAAATTCGCCCGCGTCGCGTTGCACTCTTTTGATGACGTAAGGATTTTCGCAAAGTTCTTCGCGCGTGCCTTCCGCGCCGATGCCTTCTTCTTTGAGTGTCATTTTGAGCGTTTCCCAATCCGGCACGATCAACGCGCCGACTTGTTTGCGCCCCGAACCGACGGCGACCGCTTGCGCGACGAGCGGCGATTGTTTCAAAAGACTTTCAACCTGCTGCGGCGCGACGTATTTGCCGTTTGATAATTTAAACAAATCCTTTTTTCGGTCGGTGATAAAAAAATGTCCGTCCGCGTCTTCATAACCGACATCGCCGGTGTGATAAAAACCGTCTTCGTCAATCGCCAGCGCAGTTTCCTCCGGTTTATTGAGATAACCGCGCATCACATTTTTGCCGCGAATCAAGATTTCGCCGTCGGCTTCGGCAATTTTCATTTCGATTCCTTCAAGCGGCGTACCGATTGAGCCGACTTTGTTGTCATCGGGACGATTGGCGCAGGTTACGCACGCTTCGGTCATTCCGTAACCTTGCAGAATCGGAATTCCTGCCGCCCAAAATGCGTATGTTAATTTCTTAGAAAGCGGTGCGCCGCCGGATACAAAAAATCGGATGCTTCCGCCAACGCCTTCGCGCCATTTCGAGAACACGAGGCGACTGGCAATCGTGTGTTTCGCCGCCAAAATCGCCGACACCGATTCGCGTTTGTCCTTTGCATTCCAGTATTCCTGACCAACTTCCAAAGCCCAATCGAACATTGAAGTTTTCCAACCGCCCGCCGCTTTTCCCTTTTTGACTATTTTGTGATAAACCTGCTCGAAAAGACGCGGCACGGCAGTCATAATCGTTGGACGCACTTCGGCGAGAAATGCCGCCAACTGGTCAAATGAAGCGCAGAAATGAATCGCCACTCCGTTAGCGCACAAAACATAAAAAACCGTCCGCTCAAAAATATGCGACAGCGGCAAAACCGCCAGCGAACGATCCGTAGTTTTGATCGGCAAGCCTTTGGAAACGGCGACAATAGTTGAAGTAAAATTTTCGTGCGTCAGCAAAACGCCTTTCGGTTCGCCGGTTGTGCCGGAAGTGTAAATGATTGTTGCCAGATCACTTGCCGCAATTTTTGAAAAATTATCTTCAAAATTTCGCAAATCACTTTTTTCCAACTCCTCGCCGCGCTTTTCGATTTCGGTAAGCGTCAACGCTTTACTGTTGTTTTCGGGAATCGCATCGGCATCGAAAAAAATCAGTTTTTCCAAACGCTCGACGCTCAAAATCGCTTCTTCGGCGTGTTTGAAAATTTTTTTACCGGAAATGCAAAGAATTTTCGCGCCCGAATCTTCCAGAATATAGCGAATTTGTTCAACAGCCTGCGTCGTATAAATTGGCACATTAACGGCGCGAAGCGACAAAATCGCCAAATCGGTCAGCGACCATTCGGGACGATTTTCGGAAATAATCGCCACGCGATCACCGGCTTTGACACCCAAATCAGCCAGCCCGAGCGCGATACGTTTTATTTTTTCGATAACCGCCTCGCCCGAAAAGTTTTCCCAAACGTCTTTGACTTTATGACTGAGCGCGTCGGTTTTATTATGTCTGCGCCACGATTCAAAGCAAAAATGCGGAATCGTCTGCGGTAAATTTTCAAATCCGACCAAATTTTCAGCAATCATAATTTAATTTCCAATAGATACTTGCTCAAACGGCATCTTACGCTGATTTACGAATGGCAATAGTATCGCAAATATGCTTATTTTAACAAATCCGTTCAAGAATAGACGTACATAAAGAGGTTAATAAATTTCAGATAGATAAGCACATTTCTCACTGCCGGAAAAAAAATTCAAAATTATGGAAATTATCTAAATTTACATACGATTTAACTTTTTTTTCGGTATGTTCAAAATATAAAACCACATTCTATTATGTTTATTGTCGCGCGTTTTTGTGGCGCGAAATTTGCTAAAGTAATTTGCTAAAGTATTGTGATACTTTTCCACATATTATCGTCTCAATAAAATTTAGTTAAGAAAATTCAAAAATTTTATAGAATAATACAAACTCGCTTTATTAAATTTATATCCGTTTAAGTTTCTTTGGCTTTTTAAATTAATGAAAAAAATAGGAGAGTTTTATGAATAACAAAAGTTTTATGAATAACAAATTAACTTTGTTCTTGAGTTTAACCATTTCGACCTGCTTGCTGTTTAGCCTTTCGATAATGGCGCAAACCACCGGCTCTATTGCAGGCACGGTCGTTGACCAGAACGGAGCGATAGTTCCTAATGCAACCGTTGTGGTTACGGGTGAAGGCGGTCAGGAATTTACAGTTGTTACCAGTGCTAATGGAACATATCGAATTCCTGCGGTTCAGAACGGTATTTACACGGTAACCGTTAGCGTCGCAGGTTTTAAAAAGTATGTTACAACAAATGTAAAAGTTGACGTCGGAACGCCGTCAACCGTTGATGCAGCATTGGAAGTCGGTGATGTTTCACAAGTTGTAGAAATAACCAGCGGCGGCGAAGTTCTTCAAACCGAAACGGCGACGGTTAGCACAACTATTACAGGACGATCGATTGTCGAAACTCCGATTGCGTCGCGTAATGCTCTTGATTTGGTTAATCTGCTGCCCGGCACGGCTACCGTCGGTCGCCCGCGCGCCTCGTCAATTAACGGACTGCCGAAAGGTTCATTATCCATATCACTTGACGGTGTTGATATTCAAGACAATTTATTGAGGTCGAGCGACGGGTTTTTTACAAACGTACAACCAAGGCAGGATGCCATTGAAGAAGTTACCGTTTCTACGGCTAATCCGGGCGCGGAAAGTTCCGGGGACGGTGCGGTACAAGTTAAATTCGCTACCAAACGAGGAACTAACGAGTATCACGGCGGAGTTTTCGAGCAGGTTCGCAATACGGACTTTAATGCCGCTTACTTCTTTAACAATCGTGATTTAACACCTCTTCCGGGAGACAATAAAGCACCGCGCACAAAGGTTCAATTAAACCAGTTTGGCGGTCATTTGGGTGGTCCGCTTCCGTTCCCGCATATTGGCGAGGGCGGTCCGATTGTCCACTCGGGTAAAGACCGGCTTTTCTTCTTTTTCAATTACGAACAATTCCGCCAGCCTGAATCTCTGAGCCGAACCCGGACTGTTCTTACTCCGGGCGCACAAGCGGGCAACTTTAGTTACATCGCCGGCGGGGTAACAAGAACGGTTAATCTATTCTCGATAGCCGCGGCAAACAATCAATTGGCAACTCCCGACCCGACCGTCAGTTCAGTATTATCACGAATAACAGCGGCGACAGGCACTACCGGCACACTCACGCCAATTACAAACGATCCGAATCGTCAAAATTTCAATTTTACTCCGAGCGGCGGACAGGTTAGAAAGTTCCTTGCTTTGCGTTTTGACGGTAATATAAATAAAAGCAATAGCGCGGAATTAGTTATAAACAGACAAAATTTCGCTTCAATCGTTGATTTTCTAAATAATACGGACGCGCCTTTCCCCGGCTTTCCGACTTTCTCGCAAGGCTCGGATCGCCTTTCAATTGCGGCGGCAGTTCGTTCGACTTTGACTAATAATCTCGTTAATGAAGCGCGCTTTACCAAGTCATACGGATTTGTGTTTTTCTTTCCTGAAAATTCACGCCAAGCATTTGACTTTCAAGGCGGTTTCAACTTAGGAATCGGCGCGGCGGGCATCTCGACCGCGACAACCAGAACCAATAATTCAAATCGCTCTACACCGGTTTATGATTTTACCGATTCGCTGACATTGCTTTCGGGAAACCACAACATCAGCTTCGGCGGTCAATATAAACTTATTAGATCAATCACCACCGGACAAACTTTTGTTCCGACAGTTTCATTTGGTTTGGATTCAACTGATACGGCTTTCAATATATTTTCCGGTACGAGCTTGCCGGGAGCGTCGGCATCACAATTGGCTGAAGCGCGTAATTTGTATGCCGTATTAGTCGGGCGCGTTGTCGGCACTTCTCAAAGCGCATTATTAACGGAAAGTGGCACCTATCAAAACCTTGCGGAACAAACGCAGCGAGCCAAACAAACGACATACGGTTTGTTTGCCCAGGATAGCTGGCGCATTCGACCGAATTTGACTATAAACTACGGTCTCCGCTGGCAGCCGCAATCTTCATTTATTCCCGAAACCGCTAACTTCGCCAGACTTGAAAATTTTGATCAGGTGTTTGGCGTTTCCGGTCCGGGAAATCTCTTTAAGCCCGGAACTTTTGCCGGCACAGCTCCCAGAGTAGTAGGAGTAGAGCCGGGTGAAAAGGCTTATCCGACCGACAACAACAACTTCGCGCCCTCTTTCGGAGCGGTCTACAGTCCTGACTTTGGCGAAAAGGGAATTTTACGAAGTGTATTGGGCGGAGCCGGAAAAAGCGTTTTCCGCGGCGGATATTCACTCTCGTATGTCCGCGAAGGATTTAACCTTTTGTATTCCATTTTAGGATCAAATCCGGGCGGGTCTATTAATACATCGCGCAATCTGGGAATTGCCAACTCGTTCACGGTCGGAACGAATTTGAGGGATCCTAATAATATCAATCTGACACCGACAGCATTTCCCTCGACTCCGTCATTTCCGATTACACTGACATCGGCTGATTCGGCAAATGCTTTCAGCCCTGATTTAAAGACCGGTAAAGTTCATTCTTTCAGCGTCGGCTACCAGCGCGAGATTGATAAAAACACGGTCGTCGAATTTCGCTACGTCGGAAATCGCGGCGTTGGTCTACAGCGTCAATACAACATCAACGAGTTCAATACGATTGAAAGCGGATTTGCCAGAGAATTTCAATTAGCGCAAGCTAATCTTTACGCAAATATTGCCGCCGGTAGAGGCAATAGTTTCGCCTATTTCGGAGCAAACACGGGAACTTCGCCGTTGCCGATTTATTTGGCTTATATTAACGGCACAACTTATA
>JBDTSO010000254.1:0-4981 GCA_039931085.1 Acidobacteriota bacterium
TGCCATCGGTTCGCTGGATATTCCGCATAAAGAAGAAGTCGAAGAATTCAAAGGCGATTTGGCTTCGATTGCGATTTCTGCCGTTTTTATTTTGCTGGCGGCAAGTCTGAAACTTGAAGATTTGGCGGCAATCGGCTGGCGCGGGATTTTACTTGTTATACTGGTAATGATCGCCGTGCGCCCGGTTCGCGTTTTTCTTTCGACTTACGGCTCGGAATTAAAGCGCAACGAGAAACTTTTTATATCGTTTTTAGGTCCGCGCGGAATCGTGGCGGCTTCCGTCGCTACATTTTTTGCGTTGGAATTGCCAATTTACGGTTATACGGAAGACAAAATTTTGGTTTCCCTTGTCTTCGCCGTCGTTTTGGGAACAGTTTTAATTGAAGGAACAGCCGCCGGATGGCTGGCAAAAATTTTTAGAGTTATGCCGCGACACACAATTATTATAGGAGCGGACGAAACCGCCCGCATACTTGCCGAAAAACTTGTTGAAGCCGGTAAAATTATTTCAATCATTGATACAGACGAGGAAAATTGCGCCGCTGCCCAATCACTAAAAGGTGCGAGCGTGTTTTGCGCTGACGCTTCGGATGTAGATGTGTTAAAAAAATCTGGGATAGAAAATGCCAAAACCGTTATTGTCGCCACGTCGAGCGACAAAGTGAATCTTTTGGTCGCCCAGGTTATTCGCTCAAATTTCAATGAAAAACGCATCGTCGCCCGCGCCAATACGACTTCAAATTTTTCCGCATTTACCGAAGCCGGCATCGAAACGATGAGTCCGGTTCACGCGGCGGCAGCGATTTTGGAAAACATGGTTTTGCGTCCGAGTCTTTTCAAACTGCTGGCGACGCGCAACGGCGGCGAAGAGGAAATGATTGACGAAGTGCGCGTAACTTCACGAAACAAACTCGGAATGACATTGGCAAGACTGCAACTGCGCGGCTGTCTGGTCGTCGCCCTGCGGCGCGACGGCAAACTTATTCCGCCGAACGGCTCGACAACTATTCGCTATAACGATATTTTAACTCTTTTGGGTGACGGAAAATCGCTCGAAGGCGCAAAGCAAAGACTGCAAGTGGCAGATTGAAAGCCGCTGACAAATGACTAAATCTCAAATAAGAAAAATTTATCCGGCGCGGCAGAAAAATCTTTCGCCTTTTGAAACAAAACAAAAAAGCAGACTGATTGCCGATAAATTTTTTCGAGAGTTTGATTTAAGCAAAATTCAAATTCTGCATTGTTTTATCGCCATCGAAAAATTCAATGAGATAGACACAACGCTGATTTTCAAAAGGGTTTGGGATAATTATCCGCAGATTAAAACATTCGTTCCGCGTGTGAATTTTCAAACCAGAGAAATCGAAAATCTGAAATTTACGATTGACACGAAATTAAAAAATAATATCTGGCAAATTAAAGAACCGGTGAATGACGAAATAATCGAAACAAAAGAAATTGATATAATTTTAGTGCCGCTTCTTTGTTTTGACGAGAAAGGTTTTCGCGTCGGTTACGGCAAAGGTTTTTACGATAAATTATTAAAAAACTGCCGGAATGATTGTTTGAAAATCGGTTTGAGTTTTTTTGAGCCGACGGAAAAAATTGCCGATGTCGAAAACTTCGACGTGAAACTTGATTTTTGTGTAACGCCCGAAAAATTTTGGCAGTTTTTTAGCTAGTGTTAAACCGCAATAGGCGCGGCTATAGATTTATGTGATTGATAATCCGCAATTTCAAAATCCTCAAATTCATAATCGAAAATTGAATCGGGTTTTCGCTTTAAAATCAGGCGCGGCAAGGGAAACGGTTCACGCGATAATTGTAATTTCACTTGTTCGAGATGATTTAAATAAATATGACAATCGCCGCCCGTCCAAATAAAATCGCCGACATCCAAATCACATTGCTCGGCGATCATCTGCGTTAAAATCGAATAAGACGCGATGTTATACGGAACGCCGAGAAAACTGTCGGCTGATCTTTGATACATTTGACACGACAATTTGCCGTCGGACACATAAAATTGAAAAAGCAGATGACACGGCATTAACGCCATTTCGTCGAGTTCGCCGACGTTCCACGCCGAAACTATCAGCCGCCGCGAATACGGATTTCGTTTTATTTCGTCAATGACATCGGCAATTTGATTGATGACGCGCCCGTTTTTTGTTTCCCAATTTACCCATTGTTTTCCGTAAATTGGACCTAAATCGCCGTTTTCGTCCGCCCACTCGTCCCAAATCGTAACTTTATTATCGTTCAGATATTTTATATTCGTGTCGCCATTCAAAAACCACAAAAGTTCGTGAATGATCGAGCGAAAATGCAGTTTTTTAGTCGTAACGGCGGGAAAACCTTGAGTCAAATCAAACCGCATTTGATAGCCGAAAACTCCGATTGTGCCAACACCCGTGCGGTCATCGCGCTTTGTTCCGATTTCTAAAATATGGCGCAGAAATTCTTGATATTGTTTCATTTGAATTTTAGATTAAAGATTTGTTGTATGAAAATTTTAACCGCTAATTTGTCGAAAGCAAACTCAAAAGTTACTATACATATTTGAAATTCCAAAAAACGAACCAGCTATGTCAAATAAATTAGAAGTCAGTTTCAATTCGCCGCAATGCGGTTGGATGTCAATCGGATTCGACGACGGCGAGAATGAATTTCACACGACGACGGCACACGCGCCGCACGACCGCGCTTTGTCCGAGCTTTTACAAATTTTATCGGAGTTGCCAAACGAAAACCCGGCAAATAATGAGTATGTTTTGCAGTGGAATCGAAATCCCGAAGAATTTGATTTTCGTTTTGTAAAGGAAGGCGAAAATGTTTTGCTGGAAATTTATCAGTATCCGACTGAAGAACGTGAAACAGTTGAACGCGAACTCGTCTATTCGCATCTCGGACGAATAGTTGATATTTGTCAGACGTTTGCCGAAACTTTTAATCAACTTTACGCTGACCGAGAAACCGATGAATTTGAGTTTAACTGGCGGCAGCCGTTTCCAATTCGTGAATTTGAAAAATTCAAAAGTAGATTCGTAACATCCGAGCGCGAATTGGACAAATAAAAACACACGTATAATTTTTAATGAAAGAAAAACTGTTAAATTTACTCGCCTGCCCAAGTTGCGGCGGCGATATTTTGTTGGCATACGCGAGCAAATACGAAGAAAAAGAGATTATCGAAGCCGTCTTGACGTGCCGCAAATGTTCGCGTGAATATAAAGTTGAGCGAGGCGTTCCGCGTTTTGCCGCGCTTGACAAAATTGAGCAGGACAAAGTCGAAACCGCGACGAATTTCGGCTGGCAATGGACACATTTCACGCAGGAAGATAAAAAATACGCCGAACAATTTCTCGGCTGGCTGCAACCCGTCAAACCCGAATTTTTTGCCGATAAAATCGTTCTCGAAGGCGGCTGCGGCAAAGGCAGACACACGACTTTGGCGGCACATTGGGGAGCGAAAGAAGTAGTCGGAATTGATTTGAGCGCGGCGGTTGAAACCGCATTTGCCGCGACCAAACATCTGCCGAACGCGCACGTCGTGCAAGGCGATATTTACAAACTGCCGTTTAAACGCGCTTTCGATTACGCATTTTCCGTCGGCGTTCTGCATCACACGCCCGACCCGAAAAAATCTTTTGTTTCTTTAGCGTCGAAAGTAAAAAAAGGCGGCGCGATTTCGGCGTGGATTTACGGCGCGGAAAATAACGAATGGATTACAAGCTACGTTAATCCGATTCGCACTGGTTTTACGTCAAAAATGGGACAGCCGACGCTTTATCAGCTTTCAAAACTGCCGACGCTAGGCGTTTTTCTCGCTTCAAAACTGATTTACAAACCGCTTAACAAAACCGCTAAACCGCTTGCGAGCAAACTTTTTTACAACGATTATCTCAATCATCTGTCAACTTTCGGCTGGCGCGAACAACACAATATCGTTTTTGACCATCTCGTTGCGCCGACTGCATTTTATATTTCAAAAACGGAATTTGAAGATTGGTGGACAGAAATCGGCGCGAAAGATGTCGAAATTGTCTGGCACAATCAAAATTCGTGGTGCGGTTTTGGTAAATTGTAATGTGAAGCTAAAGTCGTAGTAAAGCAAATTATGTTAAAATTAAACCGGACTTATAAAAAGCGGTGATTAAATATGACAGACGAAAATAAAGTGAAAAATGAAACGGAAGTAGATCACACGACGGAAAATTTGGAATCCGTCGGGCAAATGATTATCGGCGGCATCGAGCAAATCGGCGGAATTTTGACGGGCGATCCGATAACCCGTGCCGAAGGTGAATTCAACGCCGAAGTCGGCGCGATTCATCAGGAAGCTAACAAAAATCTAACAGCGATTGATGAAAATGAGGAAGACTAATTCTTAAATGCGGAAGCCGAACTAAAGGGCGGGCTTCCGCATAAAAAAAGCGCGGCAATCTCAAAAGAAACAACCGCGCCTTTCAATTTTAATTCAAACTTTTACGCTGAAAAAGAAGTTCCGCAACCGCAACCGCCGGTCGCATTCGGATTTTCAAATGTGAAACCCGAACCCATCATATTCGATGCGTAATCAACAACTACGCCGTTTAAATACTGTGCGCTGAACATATCAACGAAAAGACGAACGCCGTGTTTTTCAACCAGAAAATCGCCTTGTTTCGATTCTTCTTCGATATTCAAACTATATTGAAAACCGGAACATCCGCCGGGGACAACTCTCACGCGAAGTCCTGCCGTTTCCGGCAAATCATCTTCGCTAGTCATAAACTTTTTGATTTCTACCGCCGCATTTTCGGATAAACCAATTTCAACTGTTGGTGCTGCTACTGCTGCCATTTTTTATAATCTCCTTATAATTTCAATTGATTAAGCCTCAGCTTAATCTTTACTTTAATTTCAATTTTATCTAACTTTGCTTTAGATAACAAGTTTTATTAAAAAGTTGTTTGATAAAAATCTAATTTGACCGCGA
>JBDTSO010000255.1:0-4975 GCA_039931085.1 Acidobacteriota bacterium
ACACGAAAAAGAGAAGAGTATTTTAGCCACAGATGAACACAGATGAACACAGATTTTTAAAACCGGATGAGAAAGATTTTTATATCATTTTTTTTAATTTATCTTTCTTCATCCGTGTTCATCTGTGTAAGTCTATGGCTGAATTTTCTTAAAAATTTCGTGAAATTTCGTGTTTGTTCGTGGCTAAAAATAAAAAATAGAACAAGGGAGAAAAAATTATGAAAGCGATTGTGATTGACGAATATGGCGACGAAAGCGTTTTGAAATATGAGGAAATCGAAAAACCGCAGCCGAAAGATGATGAGGTTTTAGTCAAAGTAAAATTTTCAGCAGTCAATCCGGTTGACTGGAAAATCCGTGATGGTTTGGGCGAGATGTTCGGTTTAAAATTTCCAATTATTCTTGGCTGTGAAATTTCGGGAACGGTTGAAAAAACGGGCGCAAATATCAAAAAATTCAAGACGGGTGATGAAGTTTTCGGCTTTATTGCTGAAAGAGGCGCGTATGCCGAATATGTTATCGCTAAAGAAATTGAACTCGGCAAAATACCGGAAAACTTCGATTTTGAAAATGCGGCGGCAATTCCGGTCGGCGCGTTGACGGCGTGGCAGGCGATATTTGATAAAGCGGGTTTACAGAGCGGACAAAAAGTTTTAATTCACGCGGCTTCGGGCGGAGTCGGTTCGATGGCGGTTCAACTTGCTAAAGAAAAAGGCGCGTATGTCATTGCGACGGCTTCGGGAAAAAATGAAGATTTTGTCAAAGATTTGGGCGCGGACGAATTTATTGATTATAAAATAACGAAATTTGAAGACGTTGTAAAAGATGTTGATGTCGTGTTTGATACTGTCGGCGGCGACACACAGGGACGCTCGTTTCAGGTTTTAAAGAAAGGCGGTTTCCTGGTGACGATTGTCAATCCGCCATCACCGGAATTGGCTGAAAAATACGGCGTTCAAGCAGAAATGATCCACCTTGTGCCAAATGCTGAACAACTTGCGGAGATCACCAAACTCGCATCAGATGGAAAATTAAAAACGAGCGTCGAAAAAGTTTTACCGTTTTCGGAAATCAAAAAAGCGCACGAATTGAGCGAAGCGGGACACGCTCGCGGCAAGATTGTTTTGGAAGTTGGAGAATAGACACGAAAAAGACGCGAACGAGAGAAGAACTATTCAGCCACAGATGAACACAGATTCGCACAGATTTTTAAGAGATAAGAAAAAGATAAGAAAATGATTTTATCTCTTTCTTATCCGTGTTTATCTGTGTTTATCTGTGGTGAAAAACTCATTTCTTAATTTCGTGTATTTTCGTGGCAAAAATTATTGTGAAAATTGCAAACAAAATTGTTCTCGTAACGGGCGGTGCAAACGGCGTCGGTAAGGCGTTGTGCGAACGGTTTCACGCGGAAGGCGCGGCGCAGATTTATATTGCCGACATTGATTTTGAGAACGCGGAAAAGGTTGCGGAATCGGTTGGCGGCAAGGCTTTGAAACTTGATGTGGCGGACGAAGTAAATTGCAAAGATGTCGTAACGCAAATTTTGGATGAAGATGGCAGACTCGATTTTATCGCTTCAAATGCAGGCATCGGCGGTGCAGAAGGTTCTTTGGAAGTTTCCAATGAAGATTGGCGCAACATCTATGAAATCAATGTTTTATCGCACGTTTTTCTGGCGCGGGCGGCGTTTCCGGCGATGATCGAACGTGGCAGCGGGGCATTTATGATTACGGCTTCGGCGGCGGGACTTTTGACTCACCCGCTCGGTGCGCCTTATGCGGCGACAAAACACGCGGCAGTGGCTTTGGCGGAGAATTTTGCGCTCGAATTTTTTGAAAAGGGAATTTACGTTTCGTGTCTGTGTCCGCAGGGCGTGATTACGCAGATGATTGATGGTGAAAATAACCCGAACAGATTTTTGATGGCGGACGCGATTACAGCGGAAGTGTGTGCGGATTCGGTCGTTGAAGCGTTGGAGGCGGAAACATTTTTGATTCTGCCGCACGCGGAAGTCGCCAAATACATCGTCAACAAAGCCGAAAATCGTGATCGCTGGCTTCATCAGTTGCGAAAAATGCGCTCGGCGGTTTTGGCGCAAAGAGAAAACTTTGCTGATCGAAGCAAATAATTTGGCTAAATTTGATCGAACGGCAAATTTTAGATGAAAAACGACGAAATCGGACTCGGAGAGGCAATTTCAATCGGCATCGGTGGAATGGTCGGCGGCGGAATTTTTGCGGTTCTCGGTTTGGCGGTTTCTCTGGCGTGGGGTGGAACTCCGCTGGCGTTTTTGTTTGCCGGGATTATCGCTTTTTTGACGGCTTACTCTTACGCGAAATTGTCCGTCGCGTTTCCGAGTTCAGGCGGGACTGTAAATTATGTCAATAAAGCATTTGGGGAAAACATTTTCAGCGGCGGCACGAATAATCTGCTTTGGATAAGTTATATCGTGATGCTTTCGCTCTATGCGGCGGCGTTCGGTTCTTATGGAGCGAATTTGCTGCAAATTACGGGAAATAAAGAGTTTGATAAACATATTTATCTGAGCGGAATCATAATTTTTTCGGCGATATTGAATTACATCAGTTACAAAGTCGTCAGCCTGACGGAAGCATTTGCGGTTTATACGAAGCTGATAATTTTAGGATTGTTCGTCATCGTCGGCATTTATGGACTTTTCAATAGTTCGCACATCGCTCAGCTTGCGCCGACGAATTGGGAATCGCCGTTTAAGTTATTGACCGGCGGAATGGTGATTTTCGTCGCGTATGAAGGATTTGAACTGATCGCCAATTCCGTGCCGAACATCAAAAATCCCGACAAAAATGTGCCGCGAGCATTTTATATTTCGGTTGGTTCGGTAATTGTTCTTTATATTTTGATTGCGATAATCACGGTCGGTTCACTTTCTTTTGACAAGATAACATCGGCGGAAGAATACGTTTTAGCGGCAGCGGCACAACCGCTTTTGGGACACATCGGTTTTACGATTATTGCGATAACGGCTTTGATTTCAACATTTTCGGCGATTAACGCGACCATTTACGGCGCAAGTCGCGTGAATTATCTCAATGCTGTAAACGACGAACTGCCGCATGGGTTTACCAAAATGTTTTGGAATCAGCCGATTGGTTTATTGATAACGGTCGGTGCGACTTTGCTGATTGCCAATATTTTGAATCTCGAAAGTATTTCGACTTCGGGAAGCGCAGGGTTTCTACTGATTTTCGCAGTCGTCAATTACGCGAATTTTAGATTGGCGGACAAAACGAAGTCAAATAAGTTCGTTTCGCTGGCGGCGGCTTGTCTTTGCTTTGTGTCTTTAGTCGCCCTGATTTATCAGCAGTTTGGGTCTAACTTGATAGGCGCAATCGTCGGAGTTTGTATTATTTTATCGGCGTATTTAATCGAATTTATCTACAAAAAAACGGAGAGCGGAGAACAAGGAGAAAATAAAGAGTTATGAAAATAGGAATTATCGGGGCGGGAAATATCGGCGGAAATGCGGCGAAACTTTTTGCAAAAGCAGGACACGAAATTGCGATTGCAAATTCACGTGAGCCGGAAACTTTGGCGGATTTTGTGGCGGAAATCGGCGGCAATGCGAAATCTGTTACTGTTAAAGAAGCAGCGAAATTCGGCGAAATCGTGTTTATTTCGATTCCGTTCGGGCATTATAAAGAACTTCCGGTGGATAAATTTGACGGGAAAATCGTCATTGATTCAAACAATTATTATCCCGACCGCGACGGGCAATTTGAGGAAATTGACGACGGGAAAATCACTTCGAGCGAACTTTTAGCCGAACATTTGACGGGCGCAATTGTCATTAAAGCGTTTAATACAATTTGGTTTGAACATCTGAAAACGCAGGGAAATTTAGATTTGGCAATGGACGAACGGCGCGTGATTTTTGTCGCCGGTGATGATGATGCGGCGAAAAAAGTCGTATCGGATTTGATCGAAGAAATTGGTTTTGCGCCGTATAACACGGGAAGTTTGAGTTTCGGCGGCAAAACACAAGAGCCGGGAACTGCGGTTTATAATCGTGATTTAACAAACAAAGAAGCGGCAGCGATTTTGGGTTCGGAAGGCTATTAGATGATTTTGGATTTTAGATTTTGGATTTTCGATTTGAAGGAACGAATAAAGTAAGTATCGTTCTTAGAAAGACACACTTACTTCGTGCGTGTTTCTGCATAAAATAAGGAATTAAAAAATGAGTGAAAATAAAAAAATAGTTTTGATCACGGGCGCGAACAAAGGTCTCGGTTTTGAGACGGCGCGGCAGTTGGGCGAGAAGGGTTGCACGGTTCTGGTCGGGGCGCGTGATGAATCAAAGGGAAGTGATGCGGTTGGAAAGTTGAAAAGCGAAGGTTACGATGCGGATTTTGTCGAGATTGATGCGACGAAAGCGGAAACGATTGAGTCGGCGGCGCAAAAGGTCGGCGAGAAATACGGGAAACTCGATGTTTTAATCAATAACGCCGGAATCGCGCTTGATCGCGGACAGCCGTTGAGCGAACTTTCGATGGATGTATTGCGAAAGACTTTCGATACAAATTTTTTTGGCGTAATTGAGGTAACGAAAGCATTTTTGCCGTTGATTAAAAAGTCGGAAAACGGGCGCATCGTCAATGTTTCGAGCGGTTTGGGTTCATTGGCGCAGAACAGCGATCCGAATTGGGAATATGCCGCTGTGAAACCGCTCGCTTATAACTCTTCAAAAACTGCGCTTAATGCTTTCACGGTAATTTTGGCGCACGAGTTAAAAGACGCGAACATTAAAGTTAATGCCGCCGATCCAGGTTATACGGCGACGGATTTGAACGGCAACAGCGGCACGAAAACCGTTGCGGAAGGCGCGACAATAATTGTTGATCTGGCGACGCTCGGCGAAGATGGAGCGACGGGCGGTTATTTTGACGATCAGGGCATTGTGCCTTGGTAGAAAATTAAAAAAAAGGGAAGG
>JBDTSO010000256.1:0-4886 GCA_039931085.1 Acidobacteriota bacterium
GTATTTTTTGAATGACTTTTTGTATTCGTCTTTCCAACAATAATCTAACCAATTTAGCAATGGAATAATATGTTTGGACTCTAATAATTTTTTGTAGATTTTAGATTGTTGCTTTGGCACATATCTCGACACGCTTTTCGGGCAAATAAATATGCGTGTGGTTTTGGCGAAACATCCGTTTGAACATCCGCCGGAATAAAGCGAAATTAAGAAATTAACAGGGATAAAGTGGATTGACAGGGATATTTCAAATCAAAAATTAAATGGTTTATCCGTTTTTATCCTTTTATCCCTGTTAATTCCTTTTATTTTAGAAATTTAACTTAAAGCCGAATTGAAATTGGCGCGGATCAAACGAAGCCGTCGGACGGCTGAAATAGCGTCCGCCCTTGTCGCGCTGACCGAAGGCATTAACATCGGTGTAAAACGGCGATGCCGATCCTTCATTGAAACGATTGAAAAGGTTGAAACCTTCGGCAATCAAATCGAGCCTGACCCGTTCGCCAAAACGGATGGCGCGTGTCAGCCGCAAATCGAACGAAGCGTAAGAATGCGTAATCCCGCGATTTCGTCCCAAATTTCCAGTTGAAAATTGTCCGTTGGTAATTAGCGGCGTTGAACATCCAGTTGCTCCCGGCACACAAAGCGTTCCGTCCGAATTAACGCTCGGACGGTCGGTTTGCGTTGATTGATCGTTGTTCGCATCAACATTAGTGATGATGTTAAACGGGCGACCTGATGAAATTTCAATAATCGGCGCAAGCGTAAAATCGGCGAAAATCTTTTTCGCAAGACTTTCCGAACCGCGCCAATTGTTCGGCGCAGCCAAAACCCCGCTGAAAACGAAACGATGCCGCTGATCGAACAACGAATCGGCTTTTTCCGCGCGGAAATTATTGACATCCTGCGGAATCAGCAAAGTTTGCAAATCGCTCGAATCGTCAATCGAGTGCGACAAAGTGTATGAAGCCAAAAACGTAAAATTATTGGCGAAACGGCGTTTTAACTCAAGGTTAAAAGCATTATAGCTGGAATTACCGTCGGAAATCTGCGCGTCAACCGCGCCGAACGGCGAAATAGTTCCGGGCGTTCTCAAAGTTCCGGCAAGCTGCGAATTGAGAACTGCCGGAGTAACTGCGCCGCCGGACAAGGCTTGCGCTAAAAAATAATTCGGCGCGTTCGGACGGAAAAAATTAGCGACCGCCGGAGCGATTACTCTCTGACCGTTCGCGGGATTTACAGAAATTATTCCGGGAATTACATTTACAAATCCAGATACGGTGCAAGCCGCCGGATTAACTGTCAAAGCCTCAGTCGTCGTGTTCGGCAATCTTCCGTAGCAGCGTTGAAAGTTCTGAATTTGCAGCGCGGTATTCGGCGTATTCAAATCCGTCGGATGCGGCAAATGATGCGCGCCGACGAAGATATACGAAGCCGAAATCGCCATATTTCTGGTCAATTGGCGTTCAAACGTCAAATTCGCCTGTGTCGCCGAAGCATATTGAAAATCTTTGGAAACCGGCAGCGTGAACGGCAAAACCGCCCCGAAACCGGGAAAAGTCTGATCGTTAAAACGCTGTCTGCCGAATTGATACTGCGTTCCCGGCGCAACGCCCGGCGTAACCACGCCCGAAGCGCAAAGCGGATTCGAGGTCGAACCCGGAACGCAAACCGTTCCCTGAAAAACCTGCGAAGCGTTGATCAAATTAGTCGGCACGGGACTTCCCGCCGTCAAAGTCGCTTGCTGCTGCTGAACCGCATCGGCAATGTCAGAATTAAAGGCGGCGGCGAGCAGCGGGTGATCGTAAAAAAGTCCGAACGCACCGCGCACGACTGTTTTGCCGTCGCCGAAAATGTCGTAAGCAAAACCAAAACGCGGCGCGAAATTATTTGTGTCGCGCGGAAATCCCTGCTGAACGCCGACGGCATCCTGCGCCGCTAAAATATCCGCATCCGACAGATTGATGCGCGAAAGCGGGTCTGTAATGCCAACCGGCGCAATCGTTTGCGTGAATTCGACATCGTAGCGAATTCCGTAATTTATCGTTAAACGGCGCGTCGCCTTCCACGTATCCTGCGCGAAAAAGGCAATCGGCGTATTTTTAATTTGGCTGACCGGATTGCCGAAACCTTGCAGATAAAGCGAAGGCAAACCGAGTCCGTAAGACTGCACGGGCGTAAAAGCCGGAGCGTTCGTCGGAAAACCCAAATTCGCGGCATTAAAATCGCCGAAATTAAAAAGTCCGGCGAAGTTTAGTTCAAAAGTCGCGCTCGGAATTCTGACAAAGTTAAAATCGCCGCCGAATTTTAAGCTGTGCGTTCCCAGAATATAATTGAAGTTATCGGCAAATTGATAGCGCGTTTCGGTGCGGTCAACCGGCGAGAAAAGTTCGCGTCCGATGAATGCCGTTCCCGAAATATTAAAAGCGACGGCATCGCCGTTTTGCGAACGAAAACTCGTAGCTCGTCTGCCGTAGCTAAAACGAAATTCGTTTGCCGCGCGTCCGCCGAGAGTCGAATTAAGTCCGACGGTAAAAGACGTATCCTTTATTTCCGTAATGCCCGTGCGCGAAAAATCGTTTTGTCCTAAAGATTGATTTTGCGATTCGACCTGAATGCCGGTCAGCATTCCCGGATTGTAGCCGAAACGCAGGGTCAACTGATTGTTGTCATTAAAATTGTGGTCGCCGCGAATTGAAAAGAAATTTGAGCGTTCGGTAACGGGAAACACTCTCTGCAAATCATTGAGCGGACGAAATGCGATGAATTGTCCCTGATCGTTCTGCGTGTTGACGGGAATCGGTGCGCCGGTCAAAAAAAATCTTTGACCAACGACTTGTCCGGCAGTAATTGCGCCGCCCGCGCTGATCAATGGATTTCTGCCGGTCAAAGCCGTGCTTCCGCCGCTCGAAGCCAGATAAAGATATTGAACCGCCGTGCCGATTGCCGTGGCGTTGCCAGTCCCAATCAACCCTTGCGCGTATTGTGCCTGTGCCGGAGTTAGATTATTAAAAGTCTGCGTGAAAGGCAAAATCGGTGCGCCCAAAGTTACCGAAGCCGTTAAACCTTGCGCGACATTGCTGGTAAAAAATCCCGTTTCGTTGCGCTGGCGGCGTTCATACGAAGCGAAGAAAAATGTCTTGTCTTTGACAATCGGACCGCCTAAAGTTCCGCCGAACTGTGTGCGCGTAAAAGCTGATTTGAACGGCGCAAACGGGTTACGCGCCTGAACGCTTTTATCGCGGATAAAACCGAAAACATTCCCGCTGTATTGATTCGTGCCGCGTTTTGTCACGACATTGAGAACGCCGCCCGTCGCGCGTCCGAACTCCGGCGCGTAAGAATTTGTCGTTACCTGATATTCTTGCACAGCTTCCTGCGAAACGGTTGTTCGCGCCGCGTTGATCGAGTTATCGGTAAAATCCGAACCGTCAACCTGCACTAAAGTCGAGCGTCCGCGCTGTCCGCCGATGTTCAAACCGGAAGTCGGCGCAGGTCCGATTGGTCTTCCGTTGTCGCGTCCGACGGTGGAAATCGTTAAAGCAAATCCGGTCGCACTGCGTTCATTGATCGGCAGATTTTCGATTCTTTGCTGGTCAATCGTATTAGAAACCGAAGTTCGCGTCGTTTCAATCAGTTCGACCGAACTGCCCGGAACATTAACTACAATATCTTGAGTACCGACTTCGAGCTTGATGGCGAGTTCGCCGCTCTGCCCGACAGTTAAGCGGACGGGCGAAATAACTGTTTTTTTGAATGTCGAAGCCGTTACCGAAATTTCATATTCTCCCGGCGGCAACGCGAAAATTTGATAAGTGCCTTCATCATTTGCCGTTACGGTTCGTGAAATTCCGGTCGCGGAATTTTTCGCCGTAACAGTTGCACCCGGCACAATCGCGCCATTCGGATCAGTAATCAAACCGCGTAAATCGGCGGTGCTGGCTTGTGCTTGAGCAAAAATCGCACCGACACTTAATAAAACGATTGCTGCCGACAGTAAAATCTTTTGGATAACGGCAGAAATACGCAAAGGAAACGCTTTCATAGATTTTTTCTCCTTGAATTACAGATACTTTTTAAGATGTCCGTGGGCAATTTGCGAAAAACATTTTCGATCGTAAGTTCAAAAATGTTTTTACTAAGCAGGTAAGCAAAAATTCTGCAATGTTTTGAGTTCACGTTTCCAGCGTGCCTTTCCGCCCGCGAAGCGCGGCGGAAAGGCGTCTAAAGACGGAACTTAAAACTTTTCAAAATACTTCATTACTTTATCTGACCTGCTTATAAATTTCAAAGCAATTTACTTCCACTAAATTTTGCCGGACGGATTTTTTAGATTTGTTAGCTTTGAAATTTTAATCGCAAATGCAGATTTTAGGCAAGCGGGGGTGAAAGGACTTTTTAAAGGATGAAGGCGAAAGGTAAGAATAAAAAGAGGAACGAATTGCCGACGACTTTATATGTTCCTCTTTTCTTTATCCCTTATCCTTTATCCTTCAGCCTTTATTAAAAGCTGAATCTTGCGCCGAATTGAAGCTGCCGCGCCGGAGCCGCTGATGTAAAGCCTAACGGTGCAGTCGGAGCGATGCCTTCAATTCCGCGGGCGGGACCCGTGCCGAGTGCATTTCGTTCGGCGAGGCTCAAACCGCCGACGATGTTATTGATGCCTTGAAAATTCGTGCGGTTAAACAGGTTGAAACCTTCCACAAGAATTTCGAGATTCTGCCGTTCGGAAAATTTGAAACGGCGGCTGAGTCGGGTATCCAAACTGTAAAAACTTTCGCCGATGCCGGTGTTTCGTCCGAGAGTGCCGGGACGGTCTGATTGCGAACGCCCGTCGCCGTTGGCATCAAAGCCGAGCAGGACGTTAAACGGTCTGCCGCTGCCGT
>JBDTSO010000257.1:0-4879 GCA_039931085.1 Acidobacteriota bacterium
CGGCAAACTCGCATTTGCTTGTTTGCTTCTTTGTTTCTACTCTTGATTCACATTATCAGTAATTTTATCGAGGAAATTATGAGCAAAGGATTAACAAAAAGGTCAGAAAATTATTCGGAATGGTATAACGAAATCGTCAAACGCGCGGATTTGGCGGAAAATTCCGCCGTGCGCGGCTGTATGGTGATAAAACCTTACGGGTTTGCGATTTGGGAAAAAATGCAGCGTGCGCTTGACGATATGTTTAAAGAAACCGGACATCAAAACGCTTATTTTCCGCTGTTCGTGCCGAAATCTTTTCTGGAAAAAGAAGAACAACACGCCGAAGGTTTTGCCAAGGAATGCGCCGTCGTTACGCATTATCGTCTGAAAAATAATCCCGACGGCAAAGGTTTGATTGTTGACCCGAATGCCAAACTTGAAGAAGAATTGATTATTCGTCCGACATCGGAAGCAGTTATTTGGAACACATATAAAGGCTGGATTCAATCGTGGCGCGATCTTCCTTTGCTGATAAATCAATGGGCAAACGTCGTACGCTGGGAAATGAGGACGCGAATTTTTCTGCGAACCGCCGAATTTCTCTGGCAGGAAGGACACACGGCACACGCGACGAAGGATGAAGCGGTTGAAGAAACTGAAAAAATGCTCGGCGTTTATGCCGATTTTGCGGAAAACTGGCTTGCCTTGCCCGTGATTCAAGGCGCGAAAACCGCCAACGAAAGATTCGCCGGCGCGGAAGATACTTTGTGTATCGAAGGTTTGATGCAGGACGGCAAAGCCTTACAATGCGGAACTTCGCATTTTCTCGGTCAGAATTTCGCCAAATCTTTTGACGTTAAATTTGTTAATAAAGAAAATGAACTCGAATATGTTTGGGGAACGAGTTGGGGCGTTTCGACGCGCTTGATGGGCGCGTTGATTATGGCGCATTCCGACGATAACGGTTTGGTTTTACCGCCGAAACTTGCGCCGATTCAAGTTGTTATCGTGCCGATTTATCGCGCCGAAGAAGATTTATCGAAAATCGCCGAAAAAGTCGAACCGATTATCAATGATTTAAAATCGAAAGGAATTTCTGTCAAATTTGACGACGACGACAAATATAAACCCGGCTACAAATTCGCCGAATACGAACTGCGCGGCGTTCCCGTGCGGTTGGGAATCGGGATGCGCGATCTCGAAAACGGCACAATCGAAGTCGCCAGACGCGACACTTTATCAAAAGAATTGCGTCCGATTGACGGAATCGCCGATTATATCAAAGATTTGTTAGACGAAATTCAGGCAAATATTTATCAAAAAGCATTAAAATTCCGCGAAGAAAACACTTTTACAGTTGATTCGTGGGAAGAGTTCAAAGAGCAAATCGAAAAAGGCGGCTTCATTCTCGCGCATTGGGACGGAACGAGCGAAACCGAAGAAAAAATCAAAGAAGAAACAAAAGCGACGATTCGCTGTATTCCTTTTGACGCGAAAACAGAAGAAGGAACAGATGTTTATTCGGGCAAACCTTCAAAGCAAAGAGTTGTTTTTGCGCGGGCTTATTAATTCATTGTGTTTCCAATGCTTTAGCTTTTTCACGATCTAATTGTGCTTTCGCTTTTTCTCCAATTTTCTCGAAAGCGTCAGCGCGATTTTTGTAAGCGTTTTTGTTGTTCGGATTCAAAAGAATGGCTTTGTTGTAATCATCTATTGCTTGATGGAAACTTTTTGTTTTAAAATAAGCAAAACCACGATTATCAAATACTTTGTCATTTTCGGGATTAAGTTCTAGAGCTTTGGCGTAATCACTAAAGGCATTGATATATTCACCTAATTTAGAATATGCGTTTCCGCGGCTGTCGTAAGCACTTGAATCTTCCGGCATTAACTCTATCGCTTTATTTAAGTCGAAAATAGATTGTTTATAATCACCTTTAGAGTAAAAACAACGACCTCGATTAGCGTACGCAGTTCCCTTTTTAGGATTTAATTCCAATACATTGTTAAAATCCATAATTGCATCATTGAAATTTTTTAGTTGGTAATAAACATATCCGCGATTGAAAAACGCTAATTCATCGTTAGGTTTTAAGGATAGTGCGGTATTGTAATCAGTAATTGCCTTATCAAATTCCTTCTGATCGGCATAAGCAATGCCTCGATTAACAAAAGCGGTTGAATCCTTCGGATTAATTTCTATCGCTTTATTAAAATCATTAAAGGCTTGTTCATAATTTTCTTTGTCTGTGAAAATAATTCCCCGATTGACATATGCAAGTTCATTTTTCGGATTAATTTCGATGGCTTTACTATAATCCTGAATCGCTTCGTCATACTCTTTTTTACCGCCATAAGA
The DNA here is from genome assembly GCA_039931085.1 of Acidobacteriota bacterium. Classification (GTDB taxonomy): domain Bacteria; phylum Acidobacteriota; class Blastocatellia; order Pyrinomonadales; family Pyrinomonadaceae. Next base: position 2,342 of record JBDTSO010000257.1, read on the forward strand.
ATTCCCACGACTATCATAAATTTTTCCGTCCAAAGGTGTCAGTTCAATGGCTTTGCTGAAATCGGCAATCGCTTCATCAAATTTTTTTGCTGAATCGTAAGACAATCCGCGATTAAAATACGCTTTTTCAAAATCAGGATTTAATTCTATTGCTTTTGTATAATCATCAACAGCTTGTTCATAATTTTTTTTGTCATCGTAAACAACGGCGCGGTTGAAATAATACTCATAATTTTTAGGATTATTTTCTATAAGTTTCGTATATTCGGAAATGAAACAATCGTAATTTCCCTTACTACAATTTATAAGAGGTGATTCAGTTTTTTGGCAGGCTGATGTCAATGAAAGTATGATAAGCGCAAAGCAAGAAAAGTATTGTAATGCTGCTAATTTGGTTAATAAATCAGAGATTTTCATTAGCCTTCAAAATACTTTGTGTAATATCAATTTTCTGAAATTGGCTCGTGCCTTCGTAAATGGCTAAAACGCGGGCATTTTAACTTCCTTTGCAATGTTGCCAAAGACAAAACACCAATAAAGGTTTGTTAAAACGCCCTTAAAAATTTTAATAGCCCAGATTAGTTAGTAATCCAAAGTCAAGCCAAGTTTGCCGTTCGCTTTTAATTAACTCTTTATCAGTTGTCCGTTATGTTTCTGCCAAATGCTGACAACTTCACCGGCTTCGGTGGCGTTGCGCGGGCGAAAACCGAGAACGATACCGCCTTCCTTCAAACCGAGTTCGTATTCGAGAGCGGTTTTTTCGGGAATGCCGTAACCAACCAAGCCTCCGATTAAACCGCCGGTCGCGCCGCCCGCGCCCGCGCCCGCCAATGCCGCGACAATCGGACCGGCGATCACCAAACCTAAACCGGGTAAAGCAATTGCAGTTCCGACCGCCGCTATCGCGCCGACAATCGCGCCGATAACTCCGCCGACCGCGCCGCCGACTCCCGCGCCTTCCGCCGCTTTGTTGCCGAGCGCGGATTTGCCCACATTATCGTCGCCGTAATGCGTGTTGCGGGTTTCTTCCGACATTATTACGTCAATGTCGTGAAAGGTATATTTGCGGTCTAATAATTCCTGATACGCGCTTTCGGCATCATTTTTGCTATTGAAAAGTGCCGTGATAATTCCTTTGTCATTTGGTACATTGGTTTCCATAAAATTTCTCCCTTTTTGATTAAACCTCGTTAGATTGTCAGCTTATCGGCAAACAATCAGCTTCATTTATGCTCATTCATTATAAAGGAATTCCTTTATTTTATCCTAACCTTGTAAATTATCTGTAAAAACTTTTTTTTCAATCTTTCAAAATCCCGCGTGAAATTACGATTCTTTGAATTTCGCTCGTGCCTTCGTAAATCGTCGTAATTCTGGCATCTCTATAATATTTTTCGACGTTGTAGTGGCGCGAATAACCGTTTCCGCCGTGAATCTGAATCGCGTCGGCGCAGACTTTGTTGGCGTTTTCCGACGCAAAAAGTTTTGCCATCGAAGCGTAAATGCCGGTTCGATTGTGATTTGCATCCTTCATCGCCGCGGCTCGAAGTGTCAACAGATGCGCCGCTTCGGTGTTGGTCGCCATATCGGAAAGTTTAAATTGGATCGCCTGAAATTCGGCAATCGGATGTCCGAAGGCGATGCGCTCTTTGGCATAATTTTTTGCTTCATCAAGCGCGGCTTGTGCAATGCCGACCGACATAGAAGCAATACCGATTCTCCCGTTATCCAAACTGCTGAACGCGATTTTAAGACCATTTCCGATTCCGCCAAGCAGATTTTCTTTCGGAACTTTCACGTCCGTCAAACTCATTTCAGTAGTTTTTGAAGCGCGTTGTCCCATTTTGTGTTCGACCGACGAAACCGCCAAACCTTTTGTTTCGTCCTCAATCAAAAAAGCCGAAATTTCTTTGCGCCCGTTATTTTCACCCGTCGCCGCCATTACGAGATAAACGCCCGCTTCGCCGCCGTTTGTAACCCACGATTTTGTCCCATTTAATACATAAAAATCACCATTTTCAATTGCGTGTGTTTTGAGATTTGAAGCATCAGAACCGGCTTGCGGTTCGGATAAACAAAACGCGCCGAGCATTTCGCCTTTGGCAAGCGGCACAAGATATTTCTGTTTCTGCTCTTCCGTTCCCCAACTTAAAATCGGATAACAGCACACCGAATTTGTAACCGAAACAATCACAGCAACCGACGAATCAGCTTTGGCAATTTCTTCAAGCGCGAGCGCGTAAGAAACCGAATCGAAACCCGCGCCGCCGTATTCTTCGGGAATTATCATTCCTAAAATTCCAAGCTGAGCAAGTCCGTCCAATTGTTTGCGCGGAAATTTTTCTTCTTCGTCATATTCTCGTGCCAGAGGCGCGATTTCGTTTTGGGCAAATTCGCGGATGGAATTACGCACCATTTGTTGTTCTTCTGTTAAATCTAAATTCATATATCAAATTGGAAAATGATTTGTTTTCTTTACTTTGAGTTAATTATTAATTTTATTTCAATTAGAAATGAAACGATAAAAATTTTTGCATC
>JBDTSO010000258.1:0-4861 GCA_039931085.1 Acidobacteriota bacterium
TATTCAAATTTGGGAGTCGTTTTTCTCGGACGCATTATCGAGTTAATCACTAAAGACGATTACGAAGTTTATATTGACAAAAACATTTTCAAACCGCTGGAAATGTATCGCAGTTATTTCGACGCGACTCCGTATCATCTTCTAAAATATCGTTCGCACAGTTATTACATCAAAAACGGCAAACGCACGCCCGGACGTTTCGATGTCAACACGGGAATTACTGTTTCAAACGGCGGATTGAATGCGCCGCTTCCCGATATGGTCAAGTATCTTAATTTTTTAATCGGCGACGCGACAAAAAATGATATTTATGAAAATGTTCTGAAACGTACGTCGCTCGAAGAAATGTGGCAGCCAATCGTCGAGAGCAATGAAAACGCCAACGGCAGTCCCGACGAAGGATTAAAAGTCGGGTTGTCGTTTTTTATTGACACGCGCCGCGATCTTATCGGTCATAGCGGCGACCAAAACGGTTTTATAATGTATATTGATTTTCAGCCCAAAACGCATTCGGCTTCGATTTTGGCATTCAACACCGATCTGCAATTGCCCGATGACACGCCGCCTGAGAAAAATTCGTTGATAATTATTCGCACGGCGTTGCGAAACTTATTTGAGAGCGTAAATAGTGCAGCAAAATAAAATTATGAATTCAATAGACCGAAAAACACCTGTACCGGAAGCAATCCGCAAGCATAGAAGATTTCATTTTCCAATTATCATCGGTTGCTTGTTATATTTCATTTTTTTTACAATTTACGTTCCCGCTCAAACAACCGCACTTAAATTTGAAACGACAATTGCCCGCGGATTAGTTTCCGCTCCGCAAAAAGGGCGTTTGTTTGTTTTCATCAATCGCAAATCCGAAACTGAATTGAGATTTGTTGACGGCGATGTCAGTTTGGACGCACCGCCGATGTTGGCGAAAGACGTGGAAAGTTTTGCTCCCGCGTCAACCAAAATCGTGATTGACAACAGTGCAATCGCGTATCCGATAAAAAATCTCGCCGAATTGCCCGCCGGAGATTATTACGTCCAGGCGTTATTCGATACAAACAACGATTTACGCTCGCTCAACGCGCCGGGAAATCTTTATAGCGAAGTGCAGAAAGTAAATCTCGACGTGAAAACCAGCGGGATGATTAAACTAGAATTATCGAAAATCGTGCCGCCCGAAAAATTGCCCGACGATACGGAATTCGTCAAATTTATCAAAATGCAGTCGCCAATGCTGAGTAAGTTTCACGGCAGACCGATTTTCCTGCGCGTCGGAATTATTTTGCCGCGTGATTATGAACGCGACACGACGCGCCGTTATCCGCTGCTGATAAATATCGGCGGCTACGGCTCGAAATTTACACGCGCTCAAAGACCGATGGACGAAAAATCGCCATTCCGCAAAAATTGGCTGGCGGACGAAACGCCGCGAATGATCGGCGTTTACCTCGACGGCGACGGACCTTACGGCGATTCATATCAAATAAATTCCGCCAACAGCGGACCTTACGGCGATGCTTTGACACAGGAATTAATTCCATATATCGAAAAACAATTTCGCGCCGTCGCAAAACCGGAAGGCAGATTTTTAACCGGCGGTTCGACGGGCGGGTGGGTTTCGTCCGCGCTGCAAATTTTTTATCCCGATTATTTCAACGGTTCGTGGTCTGGTTTTCCCGATCCGATGGATTTTCGCGCTTATCAATTGATAGATATTTACAAGGATGAAAATGCTTACGTCAATAAAAACGGATTCGAGCGACCTTCGGCACGAGAAGCAAACGGCGACACCGAATTTACGATGCGGCTCGAATGTTTGAAAGAAAATGTCTTGGGCGCACACGACAGTTACACTATGTCCGGCGGACAATGGGGCGCGTGGAACGCCACATACAGTCCACGCGGCGCGGACGGAAAACCCGTTCCGCTGTGGGACGCGAAAACCGGCAAAATCAATCACGAAGTCGCCGAACAGTGGAAAAAATACGATTTGCGCCTCGTCGTCGAACAAAACTGGCAAACACTTGCGCCAAAACTAAACGGCAAACTTCACATCTGGGTTGGCGAAGAAGACGATTATTTTCTCAATAACGGAGTTCATTTGTTCGACGATTTTATCTCGAAAGCCGAACCGAAATATGACGGCTGGATAATGTATTCCCGAACCGGCAGACACGGTTGGTCTCCGAAAACACAAATCGAACTTATGCAGGAAATGATGCAGAGGTTTGAGCAAACATCAAAATAAAAAATTATAAATATATGAATCCGACAGAACAAAAATCAAAAGTTTCGGAAGCCGTCCGCAAACACAAAGAATTTCTTTTTCCGGCAGTCGCCACATATTATCAAGAACCTGTTGCGCTCGTTCGCGGTGAAGGCAAATACGTTTGGGACGACGCGGGAAACAAATATCTCGACGCTTTCGGCGGCGTTTTGACCGTCAGCGTCGGACACGCGAATCCGAAAGTAAATGCAGCGGTTATTGAGCAGATAAACAAAATTTCGCATACTTCCGCGCTTTATGCGAATGAAAATCAATCGAATCTGGCGGAAAAACTCGCGGAAATCACGCCCGGAAATTTGAAGAAATCTTTTTTCACGTCGAGCGGCACGGAAGCCGACGACACGGCGATTTTGGCGGCGAAGCTGGCGACCGGCAGACACGAAATCGTCGTTTTGCGCCACAGTTATTCGGGCAGAAGCGCGACCGCGCTTTCATCAACCGGACATTCGACGTGGCGACCGCTCCCGGCGCAGGTTGCCGGAATCACGCACGCCCGCGCTCCTTATTGTTATCGCTGTCCGTATGATTTATCGCCGGAAAATTGCGGCGCAAAATGTGCCGAAGACGTTAAAGACGTGATCGAAACGACGACGACGGGCGAAATCGCCGCTTTTATGGCTGAACCGATTCTCGGAGTCGGCGGTTTTATCGTGCCGCCGAAGGGTTATTTTGAACGAGTCGAAGAAATCACACGGCAGCACGGCGGACTTTTTATCGCCGACGAAGTGCAGACAGGTTGGGGACGCACGGGCGAAAAATGGTTCGGCATCGAACATTGGGACGTGAAACCCGACATCATCACATCGGCGAAAGGAATGGCGAACGGCGCGCCGATTGGCTGGACGATTGCGACGGCGGAAATCGCCGATAAATTTCCCGGTTTGACGTTTGCGACCTTCGGCGGAAATCCCGTTTCGACTGCCGCCGCGCTTGCCGTTATCAAAGTTATTGAAGAAGAAGACTTGCGGACAAATTGTAAAATCGTCGGCGATTATTTGCGCGAAAAACTCGAAGAATTAAAGGAAAAACATCAAATCATCGGCGACGTACGCGGAATGGGTTTGATGCAGGGAATCGAATTAGTCAAAGACCACAAAACCAAAGAACCCGCACCCGAAGCAGTTTTGAAAGTCTTTGAAGAAACTAAACGCCAAGGCGTTCTCATCGGCAAAGGTGGTCTTTACGGCAATGTTATCCGCACGGGAATGATGCTTAATTCGACGAAGGATAATGTGGATGAATTGATTGCGGCTTTGGGCGAAGGTTTTGCGCTGTGTTAATTAAAATTTCAGGGCGAAAAAAAATGAATAAATTCGTATTTTGTTTGAGTTTAGTGTTGTTTTGCGTGATAACAGTTTTAGGACAAACTTCTATGGAAAAAGTTCAAAAAATGGCAGAGTTTTTTGTTTCCTCCTATAACGCGAAAAATTACGCGCAGATCGAACAGCAGTTTAACGCGCAGATGAAAGCGGCTGTTCCGTTGGAAAAACTCGCGAAATTTTTGGACGATTTGCACGATAATTCGGGAAAAATTACAAAACTCCCCTCGCCGAGTTTTACTGCTTCGACGGCAAAATTTTCCACTGATTTTGAACGCGGAAATTGGATTTTGGCAATTACTTTGGATGCGGAAGGAAAAATCGCCGGTCTTCTTATAACTCCGCCGCCGTTCGACAAACCAAACAATATTTCGCGCAACAGAACCAATTTAATTTTACCCTTCAAAGGCGAATGGTTCGTCGTTTGGGGCGGCGACACGCCGGAGCAAAATCAACATCAAGCCGCGCCGAATCAACGGTTTGCTTTCGATATTTTGAAGACGGACGAAAAAGGATCAACACATAAAGGCGACGGCTCGAAAAACGAAGATTATTACGCTTTCGGACAGGAAATCATCGCGCCCGCAGACGGCTTTGTAACTTACGTTGTTGATGGCGTTCACGACAACAAGCCGGGAGAAATGAATCGGATGTATGTTCCCGGAAATCTGGTCATTATCAAACACGCCGACGGTGAATATTCGCTTTTCGCACATTTCAAACAAAATTCGATTCGCGTCAAAGTCGGCGATAAAGTAAACAAAGCGCAGACAATCGGATTGTGCGGAAATTCGGGAAATTCTTCGGAGCCGCATCTTCATTTTCAAATGCAAAACACACCGTTTTTTGAAGACGAAGCGAGTATGAAAACCTTTTTTGAAAAAATGCCGGTCAGGCGCGACGGCAAAACCGAGATAAAAAATGATTATTCACCCGTCAAAGGCGATATTGTGATTCAAAATTAAAATGATGAAAACTCCCTGGTATAAGATAAAACCGCCGGAAGATCGTTCGCCTTTTTGGTGGTTTCGATGGGTTCCGACAATTGTTGTTTCTACGCTGATCCTTTATTTTTTATACGTCGTCGGCAGCGTGGCGATTGTTCCTATTTTAGCTTCGTTCGCGCTCGCTTATCTGCTTAATCCGATTGTTTACCAAGCCGAAAAACGTGGTCTCTCACGCACGGTTTCGGCAATCATCGCTATTTTGCTCGTAACGCTCGTGGTTACGGCTTTTATGGCGTATGTCGTGCCGGATT
>JBDTSO010000259.1:0-4857 GCA_039931085.1 Acidobacteriota bacterium
ACTTTGATTAATGGACGAAGAAGTTTGTAGTTGAGCGGCGAAGTTTTGTAAACGATTACCAACGGCGTTCCGATGATGGCTGTTTCAAGCGTCGCCGTTCCACTAGTTACGGCGGCAGCGTCCGAAGCGTTTAAGGCTTCGCGTGTTTCGTTTTTGACAGTGAGTAATTTGTCGGGAAGTTTCAAACCTTTTGCCTGTGCTTGGCTGATCGCTGTGAAGATTTCCTCATTTTTGCGCGTTGAAGAAAGAGCGATAATAAACTGTAAATCTTGATTTTTCACAGCCATCAACGCGGCGGTTTCGAGCATTACGGGCAAAATCCGCACGATTTCTTTATGACGGCTTCCGGCAAGCAAAGAAATTATCGGTTTATTTCCATCTAATTGATGATTTTTACAAAAATCTTCGCGCGAAACAGACGAAAAAACTTCTTTTGACAATGGATTGCCGACATATTCGACGTGCGAAATTCCTTGTTTTTGATACCAGCCTTTTTCAAACGGCAGAATTGTCAAAAGCAGATCAACATATTTTGCAATAGTTTTGACGCGATATTTGCGCCACGCCCAAAGCTGCGGCGAAATATAATAAATAATTTTCAAACCTTCTTTTTTCAGCGATTTAGCGAGTTTTAAGTTAAAATCGGGAAAATCAACTAAAACAACCGCGTCGGGTTTTCTAGTTACGGCTTCTTTTTTCAAAGTCCGAAACGTCTTCCAAAACATCGGGAGCGCGCGGGCGATTTCCGGCAAACCGACGATTGAAAAATCATCGGCATTGACAATTTCTTCTACATTTGCTTCACGAAGACGATGGCTGACCGCGCCGAAAAACTCAAAATCTGTTTCCGGCGAAATTTCGCGCATGGCGTTGACGAGTTTGGCAGCGTGTGCGTCGCCGGAGGTTTCGCCCACGACGATCATTATTTTGCAAGTATTTTTATTTGTCATCCAAGTCAACCATTTATACGAAAAGCGGCATCAAAGCAGTTGTTTTTAGATAGAATATCATTTTAATTTTCCGGTTTGCTTGCCAGAGGCGGCTTTTACCTTTAAAATGCAGTATTTTGCGCTTCTTGGCAATTTCAAAAATTTTAGCAATTTTTATACGTCTTTTTTTATTATCTTGGAGGAGTTTGTGAAATTTCACATTTTCGTTTTTTTTATAATTATAACTTTGTTCGGAAGTATTTCGACGGTTTCAGCGCAAGTTGATTCTGCCATCGGACAAATTACCGATTCTCCGGCAGAATCATTTGCCGGCGGAATCAGCGGCGACGGAAGATTCGTCGTTTTTGAATCAACCGGAAATCTTGCAACCGAAAATCCGCGAAATGCCGACGGCAACCGCGAAATTTTTCTTTTCGATTACGCGCAACGCCGTATTTTCCAAATTACCGACACCAAAAGTTTGCTGACCGATCCGACTATGCCGATTACTTTTGGCAATATCAAGGTCGAAATTTCAAATCTGCGTCCGCGAATCAGTAACGACGGACGTTGGATTGCTTTCGGTTCAAACGCCAATTCGGTCGCAAATCCGCAAGCCGGAATTACGCCCGGAAATTTCGATGCCGCGTCCTTAAATGATTCTTCCGGCACGACGGTTACAAATCCTTTAACGGATGACGGTAATACGGAAATCTGGCTTTATCAAATTCCGGCGGTAACGCCTGTTAATTTATCTTCCGGTGCGGAAATTCCGGTTACAGATTTGAGTGCCGGAACTTTTACGAGAGTTACGAATACTCCGGCTAGTCGAACGCCTGCTGCCGGTTCAACGACTTCGGGACCGATTATTGCCGATGATAATCGAAGCGCGAGTATCAATGACAATGGCAATTATATCGCGTTTGTGTCCAACCGCGATATAGTTCCGAGCGTCGGCAATGCTTCGCCGGACAATAACGACGAAATTTTTACATACGTTCGGCTAGCCGATGCTTTAGGACAAGTTACAAAAACGCCGCGCGGAACGCTCGTCGCGCCGATTTACAACCAAAATCCGACAATTTCCGGCAACGGTCTGCGCGTCGCTTTTCTCAGTAAAGGCAACAATCCGATAGTCGGGATGTCCGGCGGAAGCAATACAGATAATAATGTCGAGATTTTTTATTCCGATTTGAACGCCGCCGGAATGCCGAGTGGTGCAAATCAGAAACAAATTACAAATACTACACAGACAAGTTTGGCTAGTGTAATAAACATCTTCGACATCGGCAGAAGAATGAGCCGCGACGGACGTTATATCGCTTTTGATTCTTACGCCGATTTAGCAAATGAAAACGGCGGTGCAAATTATTCTACATTCGCGCTTTATCTTTACGACGACAGCACCGGCGCGTTTAGACGGATCACGCCGCGAAGCGATGCCGATACAACTTCGACTACAAGTGGCGGCGATGTTGACCATTATCCCGGATTTACCGACACCGATGCTAACGGAACTCCGCAAACTCTGGTTTTGGAAACCCGTTTAAATATAATTCCCGCCGGAACGATTGCCGCCAATAATGACGACGGTTTGAATACAAATTCTGTTCGTCCGACGCAGATTTATTCTTATCCTTTAAATCTTCCGGCGGCTTCGGCAATATTTACCAGACTCACCAAATTTCCGCCGCCGAGCTTCTTTTTGGCTTCGACGCAGCCGATTCCGAGCAATTCGCTCAAACGAATGACGTTCACGTTGGGATTAACGGAAGTCGGCACGGGAAATTTTGACGCAGCCAACGAAGCCTATTATTTCCTATTGCCAACGGTAACTTCGACAACCGAATCGGTTTTGAGTTTTGTAACCGGCGCAAGCGCGATTCCGGTTTCAAATTCTCCTGTTCCGACACCTTCGCCGACACCAACGCCGACCGCTTCGCCGTCGCCGACACCGCAGACTCCAGCGGCAGTGCAGGGGATTTCTCCCGGAATGCTGGCGATTGTTGATTATACTTCGGCTTCAAACCCGGCGATTGCAACTCAAACAGCGGTTGGTTCGATAAACCGAAGATTTACGCTTCCGATAGAATTAGGCGGCGTAACGATGACTATTAACGGCGCGGCTGCCGGTTTGAAAACGGTCAGTCAAAATAAAATTACTTTTGTCGCTCCGCCCGGACTTTTTCCGCCGGGAGCGAATAATATAGTGTATCCGGTCGTCATCAACAATAACGGTGTGGTCAGCAAGGGAGATATTACAATTGTCAACGCCAGACCGGACATTTTTACATTCAGCCCGGTTCCCGCGCCGAACGGACGCGCAAGAATATTTAATATTACGAACAGTGTTTTCAGAACCGAACCGTTTGCCGTTACAACCGTGAAAAGAAAAGGCGGCGTTCGAGTGCCGACGATTTTAAGAGTATTTTTGACGGGCGCGGAAATCGTCAATTCCACTAATGTGTCAATCAGGGTTGGAGATGTTACGATCAGCGGAACTCAAATTATAACAAATTCCATAACCCGTGAACCGGGCGTGAACACTTTTGATTTTACGCTCCCGCCGACACTCAACGGAGCGGGCGATGTTCCGATAATCATTACCATTACTCTAAACGGCGTGGCATATCAAAGCAGGCTTGACGACACCGCGCCGCGGTTTATAATTCTGTAACCTAAAAATGGAAAACTAATGTAAATCAGAATTTGGAACTATTTAGATTTACAACTCATTTTTTAGCGAAAAATTGCGCCTTTTCGGGAAATTATCTTCTTCCGCAAAGGCGCAATTTTTCGTTAAGTGAATCCAAACACCCCAATCGTTTTTCACTTTTAGTTTTTAGTTTTCTGCTAATATGCTATTCTTAAACGGAAGCAAAAATTTATAACGAAATATTTTTTGAAATTATATTCAATTCGTCGTTTCTCCAACATAGAAAACCTGCTTTTCATACCAAATTTAGGAGTTTATAAAAAAATTATGACAACAAAAGACGTAAATACAATGCAAATTGCGCCTAAAGTGTGGCGCAACGGTGAGTTTATTGAATGGAAAGATGCCCGCGTTCACGTAATGACGCACGCGATTCATTACGGTTCGAGCGTTTTTGAAGGCATCCGTGCCTATAATACCGAAAACGGCACGGCGATTTTTCGTCTGACCGAACATCTTCAGCGGCTTTTAAATTCGGCGAAGGTTTATCGTATGAACGTCGGTTTCGACCGTGATACGCTTTCACAGGCGGCGGTTGAATTGGTTCGCGGCGGCGGAATGGACGAATGTTATATTCGCCCGGTCGTCTTTCGCGGTTTGAATGAAGAAAAGCCCGCATTCGGCGTAAATCCGTTCCCGAATCCGATTGAATGCTATATGGCGGCTTGGGATTGGGGCAAATATCTCGGCGAAGAAGCACTCGAAAAAGGTGTCGAAGTTTGCGTTTCCAGTTGGACGCGCATTACATCAAATTCGCTTCCGGCAGTTGCCAAAGCGGGTGCAAATTATATGAATTCGCAGCTCATTAAAATGGAAGCGATTCTCAACGGATTCAGCGAAGGCATCGCGCTCGATGATCGCGGTTTCATCTCTGAAGGTTCGGGCGAAAATCTGTTTTTAGTCAACAACGGCAAACTTCTTACGCCGCCGCTCGGTGCTTCGATTTTGCCGGGAATTACACGCGATTCGGTCATTAAAATTGCCGGGGAACTCGGCATCGAAGTTGAAGAAACCAACATCCAACGCGCCGCATTATATTTGGCGGACGAACTGTTTTTCACAGGCACAGCCGCCGAAATTACGCCGATCAGCAAAGTTGACCACATCACAGTCGGCAGTGGCAAACGCGGCGACATCACCAAAAAATTACAGGACGAATTTTTCGCCATCATACGCGGGAAGCGTCCTGCTCCCGATAACGCGCCGTGGTTG
>JBDTSO010000260.1:0-4834 GCA_039931085.1 Acidobacteriota bacterium
GAAAAAGCGGTTTGGACGGCGGCATTTTACAACGCCGGATTTTTAACTTTGGTCGGGATTTTGCTCGCCGTTTTTGCCAAGCCGATTGTCGGCATTTTTACAACCGAACCGATTGTTTCGGGCTACGCTTCCGATTGTCTGCTGATTGTGTCCTTAGGCTTTTTATTTTATGGTTTCGGAATGGTTTTGGAAACCGCATTTAACGGCGCGGGCGATACGGTTACGCCGACTTATCTCAATCTTTTTATTTTCTGGCTGTTTGAAATTCCGCTGGCTTACGTTCTGGCATATCATTTCGGCTTGGAAGAATACGGCGTATTCTGGGCGATTACGATTGCCTTTTCGGTTCTCGCAGTCGCAGCGGCGATTCTTTTCAAACGCGGGAAATGGAAAACGAAAACTCTCTAACTTAAAACAGGATTAATAGGATAATAATTTTTCATTTCTTCTTATTCATCCTGTTTTTCTGTGATGCTGCAACGCGGACAAATCAATGTGCGCCGCGTTTCGTCCGTCCATTTTGCCAATGCTAAATTTGAAAACTGCGGATTTTTACTTTCGGCTTCACCATCACGCATCAGGCGCGAATACGTTTGATTTGAAACGTCATTTTTTTCGTTTAGTTCACGTTCACAATTTTTGCAAATCCAGCCGAAACCATCGTTGTAAAAATCATTTAATTCAATTTTTTCCATAAAATGAAATCAGATTAGCACAAAAAGCGATGAGCCAAATAGTAAAAGGTAAAAGACAAAATGTTTCGCCCTTTACCTTTTGCAAAATTTATTTAAATTTAACCAAGTTCTCAAAATCTGCGCCCGGCATTTTGCTCTGTTGGCAATAGTTTAACCTGAACAGTCATTGGTTTGCCGTTGCGTAAAATCTCGACTTGGATTGTATCTCCGATTTGTTTTTTGTCCAACAAACGGTAAAGGTCATCCATATCGCTCATTTTTTGTCCGTCCACCGAAAGAATAATATCGCCGATGTAACCGTCCTGCGAAATTCCGCGTAAACCTGCGCGTTCAGCCGAACCGTTCGGCAAAGTTTGATAGACAAGCAAACCTTCTTCAACCGGCAGACGATAGCCGCGCTGAACTAAATCGGCGACGCTTGGCGTTGACGCGCCGAGTTTCGGACGGCGAACTTCGCCGAATTGAATAAGCTGCGGCACGACGCGCTTGGCAATATTGACCGGAATTGCAAAACCAACACCAGCCGAAGCACCCGAAGGCGACAAGATTTGTGAATTTATGCCGATCATTCTGCCGTATTTATCAAGCAGAGGTCCGCCGGAATTGCCCGGATTGATTGACGCATCGGTTTGAATTGCGCCTTCAATCGGACGACCGTTGCGGGCGCGAATCGGACGCTGCAAACCAGAAATTACGCCGGTCGTCAAAGTTCTGTCCAAACCGAACGGATTGCCGATTGCCAAAACTTTTTGACCGACAACGAGTTTATCCGAATCGCTCAGTGGAATAATGGTTAAACCTTCTTTCGGCGGTTCGATTTGAATGACGGCTAAATCCGTATCCGGGTCTTTGCCGACCACTTTTGCCGGATAAACTTTGTTGCCGCCGAGACTGACCGTTAATTTCTGTGCGTCTTCGATAACGTGATAATTCGTTAAAATATGACCTTGATTGTCAATCACCGAACCCGAACCCGAACCTTTGCCTTCCTGAACGCCGCCCCAAAAATCTTGTTGATACGAAGTCGAAGTGATAAACGCGACACCCGGCGAAAGTGTTTTATAAACTTCGACATTGTTCTGCTCATCACTAACTGACGACGGTTCTGAAATTCCCGCCGGCGCGTTTTCCGCCAATGCGACATTGACGTTATTTCGCGGCTGCCAGAAACTGCCGAAATTTCCCAACAAAGCCATTACGCCGACAGCAATGATTGCCGATGCAAAAGCTAAAAATAAAATCTGCCGTGCCGATAATTGATAAATTGCTTTTTTTGTCATAATTCCTTTCCTTCCATCCGAATAAATTTTGATGTTATGATGCAATACTTTTGAAAATGCGTTGCGTGTTCAGTTTACGAAAAAAAATAATCGCGTGTTCCAACCAACTTTGGAACACGCGATTATTTTTTTATTTGCTGTTTAATTATCTGATGAATGCGAAAAATATGTTTGACCACGAAGTAAAGTCATTGACTAAATTATCCGATAAAAATCCGAACGCGGAAAGTCCGGTGAAAAAATGAACGCCCATCAAACCCGTGTAAATTAACAAGGTGAGAACTAAACCGTATTTTGCCAGCCGCAGGTTGCGCCATTTCCAAAAAACGATTGCGGCAATCGCGCCGACTATAAGTTTTACTGCTAAAAAAGGAAAACCGCCGATGTCGAGCAGCTTTGCCATTAAACCGTTGCCTTCCGAAGCGAACCCGTTGCGAACCCAGTAAAGTGTTAAAATCGCATCTATAAAATTCAGTGCGAATAAAAGCAATGCCTGTGGTAAAAGCTGCATAACAGAAACCTTCCTTGCAAAAACTTATTAAACCTATTCCCTTAAACAACTTAACCCTCAGCTTTGGGAGAGCTAAGGGTTAAGCCGGAAACTAAAAAAATTAAAATGTATCAACTGCTTTGAATATAAACTTAATAAACCAAAATTTCAAAATTTCCACGAAAAAACTCATTTTTTATTCTTCCGATGGAAAATGTTAATATAGAAACGGTTTCAAGCGATAACAATTAATCATAGCAACGAATAAAATCGTGCGAACGTCTTAAAACCGGCAATTACCAATGTTGTTTGGATTTGGCTTATTGGCACATTAAAAAGGAGAAAGAAATGAAAAAATTATCTAATTTCAGAGTTTTAACGGCGATTCTAGCGGTTATTTTCGTGTTTGGCACATTTGAGGCGATGGCACAAAAACGCCGACCGACGATTAACCGAAGAGCGGCAGTTTCCAGAACATCGGCAAATTTATACACTGTTCCGCGCGGCGAAAGAATTCGAGTTCGAATGAACGAAACGCTCAGTTCAAAAACGGCGAGAGCCGGCGATACATTTACAACCAACGTAACCGAGCCGGTTTATTCAAATAACGGCGTTGTCGTTATTCCGGTCGGAAGCACGATTGTCGGTCGTGTTAGTTCGGTTAAGCAGGCGAAAAAAGGCGGCGATCCCGGTTCGATTGACGTAAATTTTACTGAAGTCAAACTGCCGAACGGAACGCGGCGTTCAATCAACGGTTCGCTGACCGATTTAAACACAAAAAAAGCCAAAAGCGACAACGAAGGAACAGCTTCCGGCGATGACAGAAAAAATGACAAACTGATCTTTATCGGCGGCGGCGCGGCGGGCGGCGCGGTTTTAGGCGGCGCAATCGGCGGCGGCAAAGGCGCGTTGATCGGCGGAATTTTAGGCGCAGTCGGCGGACTCGCCGGCGAAAGATTGACCAAAGGCGAAGATGCCGAGGTAAAATCCGGCACTGAATTCGGCATTTATTTGAATCAAGCAGCTTCTTTCCCAAAATTCGGTGAAACAGACACTTATGCGAATGACAATAATTCAAATAACAATTACGAAAGACCGACAACCGGCGGCGGACAAACTTATGTTGTGCAGCCGGGCGATACGCTTGGAAAAATCAGCCGACGCTTTTACGGTACGTCCAGACGCTATATGGACATTTACAACGCGAACCGCGATGTGATGAGCAGTCCGAGTCAGGCTGAAGTCGGACAGGAACTAAAAATCCCTTAAATTAATTCACAATTAAAAAAGGTGGAAAGAGTTTCCTCTTTCCACCTTTTTTAATGAAATTTGATGAAAACCTAGCTCAAAGCCAAATCATTTTCCATTCCGATTTCTTCCAATCGTTTAGTAATTTTCTCGATTAACCAATTCGGCGTTGACGCGCCCGCCGTAACGCCGACTGTTTCCGCGCCGCGCAAATCTTCGACGTTTATTTCATCTTCGGTTTCAATCAAAAAACTTTTCGCGCATTGTTCCTGACAAACAGCAAGAAGTTTGCGGCTGTTGGAAGAATGCCGCCCGCCGATAATATAAAAAGCATCAACTTCGCCCGCCAAAGCTCGTGCGGCATCCTGCCGATCTCGCGTCGCCGAGCAAATCGTATTGACAATCTGCGTTTCGCCTTCGGCTTTTTGCTTAACGGCTTCCGCCACATCGTGAAAGTTTTGTAGCTTTATCGTCGTTTGTGAAACAACTAG
Organism: Acidobacteriota bacterium; assembly: GCA_039931085.1. Taxonomy (GTDB): domain Bacteria; phylum Acidobacteriota; class Blastocatellia; order Pyrinomonadales; family Pyrinomonadaceae. The sequence continues at coordinate 4,205 of JBDTSO010000260.1, forward strand.
AGGATTTTTCAAAGTCGGCAAACCGGCGACTTCGGCAACATCGCGGACGACAAAAGTATGTTCGGGCGCGTAACCGAAAACGCCGACCATTTCAGGATGTTCGGGATTTCCGACGACGACGACGTGGCGATCCTGCGCGGCGGCGCGTGAAGCGAGTTTCTGCACTTTCGTTACAAAGGGACAAGTTGCATCAACGACTTTTGAAGCCTTTTCGCGTAGTTCCTGTTCGACCTGCGGTGTAACGCCGTGAGCGCGAATGACGGCGGTTTCACCACGTTTTATTTGAACAGGTTCGCTAATCGTCGAAACTCCGTGCGTCGCCAGCCGCGACATTTCCTGATCGTTATGAATCAGCGGACCGAGCGTGCGAACCGTATCGCCTTCGCCCAACGCTTCTTCGACCATCTCGACGGCGCGCTCCACGCCGAAACAAAAACCATATTCATCTGCCAGTAAAACTTTCATTTTTTATAAATCCTCTTTCGCTGTAAATGTGCGAAATCATTTACATTTTAGCAAAAGCGCGTCCGAAACAAAACTTTTAAAGTAAAACAATCACTTTTTGCTGAAAAACAAATTTAGTCAAACAAACCCGGCGAATCGTTTCTTTTCATCAAATTTTCCAAACCG
>JBDTSO010000261.1:0-4833 GCA_039931085.1 Acidobacteriota bacterium
AAGTTTTGCCCGTGGTAATGAGCTTGCTTGCCGCCAGAGTCTTTTCCGCCGTGACGTAATTCAGATTGCCGACCTGATCGGCTGCCCCGAATTTTGAAGCCGTCGCGCAAGTCTTTTGCTGTGCGAAGGTAACATTCCAAAAAGCGGCGATCATTAAAATCAATATTATTTTTTTCATAGTTTTTTCTCCTGTTTGATAAATTATTCGGCGGCAATCCGGCTTTCGCTCTTCTTTAGTTTTTTAGTAATCAAAAACACCGGATAACTTGCGATTATTAAACCGACGGCGTAAAGACTGTTTCGCGTATCGCTGATGATTTGCCCAACGAGGAAAATTATCGAGCCGATTAAAACTATCAGCGTCGTCCACGGATAGCCCCACGCTTTGAACGGGCGCGGCAGATCGGGTTCTTTCCGCCGCAATATGAAAACGGCGAGAAAGCCGGATGTATAATTCAAAACGAAGAGAAATGCGGTGATCGAAAGCAATATCTCGAAGGTGCCGCTGGCAGCCAGAATGATTCCGACGACGACCGTCAGGAGCAACGCCCAAACGGGTGTGCCGCCTTTATTGACCGTTGCGGCTTTCGACCAGAAAAGATTGTCGCGGCTCATCGAAAACAAAATGCGCGGGCAATACATCAGATTGATGTTGATGATGCTCGACAAACTCACCAGCGCGAGCAAGGAAATAATCTGACTGCCACTCGCTCCGAAAACGACTTCCGCCGCATCGCCTGCCGGTAAGTCAGAAGCGGTAAATTGCGCCAATGGCAAAATGTAGAGAAAAGCGAGATTGACGAGCAAGTAGATCGCCATCACTGAAGCGACTCCGAACAGCATCGCCCTGGGCAGATTTCGCGCCGGATCGCGGTCTTCTTCCGCAAAATATATCGCGCCATACCAGCCGTCATAAGTATAAATCACGGCTTGCAGCGCGAGCATTACGGTGAGAAAAGTGGCGGTCATTCCAACCGGCGCGGTTAAAGTCGCCTGTTCCGCATTGGCAGGCGGCTGTCCGCCGTAGATAAAGCAGGCGGCAATCAGAATCAAAAAAGCAAAGGCTTTGGCAAAGCTGGTTACTTCCTGAATCTGGCTGCCGACGCGCAGACCCAGCCAGTTCAAAAGTCCGAAAACAAAAAGTGCGATAAAGGCGATGACTTTGATACTGTCGGACAGCGCGGGGAAAAGTTTGGGCAGATATTCGCCGATGGTAATCGCTACGAAAGCAATCGTGGCGCACGCCGAAAGCCAGTCGCTCCAGCCGACGACAAAGCCGCCGTAATCGCCGAAAGCCCGCCGCGCATAAACATACCAGCCGCCCGCCGTCGGCAGACTGGTGCTGAGTTCGGCGACGGAAATCGTGCCTAAAATCGCATACAAACCGCCGAGAACCCAGATGGCGAGAATCAGCCAAAAACTTCCAAGCTGCGCCGCCACGCTTCCCGGCGTGCGAAGAATCCCAAGCCCGATCATTCCGCCAATCGTGACGGCGATTCCGAAAGTCACGCCGAGAATTTTCAGTAATTTCCCGCGCTGCTCGGAGGGCGTTTCGATGATGTTTTCAACTGCTTCCATTATTGTTTTCCTCAACTGTCCGAAACAAATGACTGACGAAGCAAGAACGTAAAAACGCGCTTACTTCGTTTGTGTTTGCGGCTCTAGTCTCATTTTGGAGGTATTCGTTTGAGATTCGCACCGTCAATATTTATCGAATCAACCTCGCTGGTAATCGGATTCTCGCGGCGCGATTTCATTTGGTTTTTCCCGGTCCATACAGAGCGCGTCCGGGCATTCGGTTGGTATGTTCGCCGTCTTTTAAGACCTGTGTGCCGTTGACGAAAACGTCGCGCACGCCGACGGCGTATTGATGCGGTTTTTCAAACGTCGCGCGGTCGGCGATTTGTGCCGGATCGAAAATCACGATGTCGGCGAACATTCCTTTTTTCAAAAATCCGCGTCTGTCCAAACCGAGATTCGTCGCGGGCAAACCCGACAAACGGCGGACGCCTTCTTCCAGAGAAATTACTTTTTCCTCACGGACGTATTTTCCCAAAAGCCGCGCGAAATTTCCGTAGGCTCGAGGGTGTGTCGAGTTTTTCAGAAAAACGCCTTCGGTCGCCATCGAAAGCGCGTCCGAGCCGAACGAAACAAAGGGCAGTTTGATTTGCTTTTTGATGTTGTCTTCGCTCATCAAAAAATAAATCGTCCCGACGCGCGAACGGTCTTCGAGAACCAAATTCATAATCGTTTCTTCCGGCGAAGTGCCGCGCATACGGGAAACTTCGCCCAGGGTTTTGCCGATCAGCGGTTTAAGTTTTTCCGACTTAAAATCGCTGAATAGAACTTTGTCGGGCGAACCGGCGGCGAGATAGAGATTTTCCCATTTGTCGGTCGGCGTGGTGATTTCCTTGGCGATTTTTTTGCGTGTTTCAGGATCGGCGAGCCGTTTGAAAGCCGCTTCCCAACCGCCGTCCAAAACCCAAGGCGGCATCGAAGCATCCAAGCCGGTCGCACCCGCCGGATAAGTGTACATATCGGCGGTGATTTTGAGTCCGTCGGCGCGCGCCTTTTCGATCATTGCGATGACCTGATCCATCTTCGACCAATTATCTTCTCCGGCGGCTTTCAGATGATAAATCTCGGCGGGAATTTGCGCTTCGCGGCTGATGCGAATCAATTCCTCGACGGATTCGGTCAGGCGATTGCCTTCGCTTCGCATATGTGAAATATATTTGCCTTTGTAGCGGGCGGCGACTTTGCACAGTTCGATCAGTTCGTCGGTTTTGGCATAAAAAGCGGGCGCGTAAATCAGCGACGAACCGATGCCGAGCGCACCGTGTTCCATCTCGTCGCGCACAAGCTCGCGCATTTTTTCCATTTGCTCAGGCGTTGGCGGTTTGTCCTCGTCGCCGATGACATATTGCCTGACGGTTGTCGCACCGAGAAACGATGCGACGTTTTGCGATACGCCTTTCTTTTCCAGATATTGCAGATATTCGGCGAGCGTCGTCCATTTGATGTCGAATTTGATGTCGCCCTGTTCGGCAACCGTCAGTTTTTTTAAACGCTCATTGAGCGGTCCCATTGACCAGCCTTCGCCCATAATCTGCGTCGTCACGCCCTGCTTCAACTCGCCAAGCGAGCGACCGTCAACGATCAAACTTTCGGTTGACCACGACAGCATATTGATAAAACCCGGCGCGACCGCCAAGCCGCTCGCGTCAATTGTTTGTTTCGCTTTTGCCTTCGACAGATTACCGATTTTGACGATTTTATCGCCGGATACGGCAATGTCGGCACGAAAAGATTTGCCGCCCGCACCATCGTAAATAGTTCCGTTTTTGATTAACAAGTCGTAAGTCTGCTGCCCGAAAGCAACAGATGATGCGGCGATGGCGATCATCAAAATCATCATTAGTTTTTTCATTGTTTTGTTCTCCTGTTGTTTGTTTATTTCTAACCTCTCATTGCTTCATTTAGCTTTATGCGCTTCCATATCAATTTCGATCAGTTGTCCGGGCAGTGCCAAGCCTTTGACTTCGAGCCACGTTCCGGTCGGAAATCCGTTTTTGTAAATCGAATTGCGATAACCGGAAACATTGATAAACTCAGCCATATCGGTCGTAAAGACGTTTTCCACCGTTACATCGTCGAAGCTGTAACCGTAATGTTTCAGGATTTTTTCGAGGTCGCCGTAACAGTTTTTCATCTGCTGTTCGAGGTTGCCGGGAGCGACTAAAATTCCTTTGTCGTCCATACTGACCGCGCCGGAAATTTTCAGATCGTCGCCGATTCGCATCGCGTGAATGTAGCCGTATTCTTTTTCGACTGCGGGGCGGAGAGAGAAAGTTTCGGGTTTCTCTTTTTGCATTGAGCCGTTTGCGGCGGGCATCACCGTTTCCATATACGAAAGGTTCAGCCATTTGCCGCCGCGCCTGACATAAACGGAATTGACGCGAATGTTGGCTGCCTGCTTTTTCCCGTAACAAAACGCTTCCTGAGCGGCGGTGTAATTCAGGAGAGCCGAGTTTTTATCGAGCATTCGGAAGGTGAAATTGTCGAGCGAAAAATTCTTCAGATCGCAGGTCGGAATTGATTTGACGATCTGCGCCTTATCAACCACGCCGTCTGCGTAAACATAAAATGCGTCGTCCGCCAGATAGTTTTGGACAAAGGAAGTGTTTTTATTTGACCATTCCTGCCAAGCCTGTTTTTCGAGCGCGATAATCTGCGCTTCAACTTTTGAATCCGTCGTCATTTTTGTTTGCCCGTAGGCGACCGATGATGCGCCGACGGCGATCATCAAAATCATCATTATTTTGTTCATTTTTTCTCCTTAAACTTTTAATTTTTATTGCTTCCGAAACTCAAAAACAGTCCGATCACAACCAATAACAGCATCGGGGTAAACACGACCAGATTCGCATCGAGTCCCATAATTGGCGGCACTCCGCCGTGAGGATCAACCAATGCACCGCCGTATAAATTTTTAGTGATTAAACTGATAAAGAAACCGCCGAGAGCGCACAAACCAAGCACGCCTGCGGCACGAACGCGAGTCAGCGTGTCAAATCGGCTGAGCCACAATAGATACAGCGACACCAACGCCAAACTTGTATTTGTGGCAAGCAGCCAAACCATATGGAAACGGGCGTGCGGAGTCCAATCGGGATGAAATACATGAGTTTCGGTCAGATCAACCAGCAACGGAACGAAACCGTAAACTAATGTCGCAATCGTTATCAAAATGCGGGAAAGTTTAAGTAACCCTGTATTTATTTTTTTCATAGTTTTATTCTCCTGTTGGTTGTTTATTTTCGGCTCAATAAA
>JBDTSO010000262.1:0-4799 GCA_039931085.1 Acidobacteriota bacterium
TGTGCCGCAGCAAATTACGCAGCTTCCGACGGATTTGAGAAATGTGGCGGATTTGTTGACTTTACAGCCGGGCGTAACACGCGAAGGTTACGTTGCTGGTTCGAGAAGCGATCAGTCCAATATTACGCTTGACGGAGTTGACATCAACGATCAGCAGACGGGCGGACGAACAGACCAGTTTCAGACTTCTCAAGGAACTGTTTTAAGATTGACAACCGAAGCGGTTGAAGAATTTCGTATTACGACGACTAACGCCAATGCCAATCAAGGACGTTCTTCGGGAGCGCAGATTTCGCTGGTTTCCAAAAGCGGATCTAACAGTTTTCACGGCGCGGGTTTCTATTTTTATCGCCCGACGGCTTTTTCTGCCAACAACTTCTTTAACAATCTGTCGGGAGTCGAACGTCCGAGTTTAGCCCGCGATGTTTTCGGCGGCGCAATCGGCGGTCCGATTAAAAAAGATAAATTGTTTTTCTTTTATTCATATGAAGGACAAAGAGAAACCAAAGCCGAATCGGTTGTCCGAACCGTTCCACTGGCGAGTTTGGGACGCGGCGAATTAAGGTTTAACGGAACAGGTCCAAACGGACAAACCGGATTGTTGACTTTAAACACGGCTACCCTAAATTCCATTTATTCCGGCGTAGGAATCAATCCGGCGGCAGTCGCCGTTTTTGCCGATGCCGCAAGTCGTTATCCGGCAAACGATACGAGTGTCGGAGATGGACTCAACACCGGCGGATTTCGCTTTAACGCTCCGACATCGGTTGCTCAAAACACGCATATTGCCCGCTTTGATTTTAATATCAACAACAGGCAATCTCTGTTTCTGCGCGGCAATTATCAATATGATCTCAGCAACTTGACTTCTTTTTTCCCCGATACTCCGTCAAGGGCATTGTGGGAACATCCTTATGGATTTGTCGTCGGTCATAACTGGACGATCAGCAACAATAAGGTCAACAATTTTCGGTATGGTTTAACCCGTCAGGCATTCAGCCAACAGGGAGATTCAACCGATAATGCGATTAGTTTTCGCTTTATTTATTCACCTTCGTTTTTTGCCAGAACATTGAGTCGCGTTACGCCGGTTCAAAATATCACGGATGATTTCACTGTGATTAAAGGAAATCATACAATTCAGCTTGGCGGTAATATCCGCATTATTCGCAACAGCCGCACGGATTTAGGCAACGCTTTTGACTCGGCGGTAACAAATCCTTCGTTTTATGATTTATCGGGAGGAGTTGTGGACGACGCTATTACTGCTGCCGGATATAATATTAATGGCGGTGATATTTCCGTCGTGCAGGCGGCGGCGACGGCTTTGATCGGACGGTTTTCGCAATACAGCGGAAACTTTACTTTTGATCTCGACGGTAGTGTTTTACCGACGGGAACTCCGACGGTCAGAACTTTTGCAACGGAAGAATATGACGTTTATGGACAGGATATTTGGAAACTGCATCGCAATCTGACCTTAACATTGGGTTTGCGCTACAGTTTGAGCCGTCCGGTTTATGAAAAGCAAGGTTTTCAAGTTGTGCCTGATCAAAAGTTAGGTGATGTATTTGATCGCCGTGTCGCAAGTGCGGCGGCAGGTCGCCCTGATAATGAAATTATTAATTTCAAGTTAGGCGGACCGGCGAATAATGCTCCGGGCTTTTACAGTATGGATTGGAATAATTTCCAGCCGAGCGTTGCGGCGGCGTGGTCGCCGAACTTTGAAAGCGGATTTTTGAAAACTCTTTTCGGCAGCAATAATCAATCAACTTTTCGCGGCGGATTTAGAATTGTCAACGACCATTTCGGCGAACAACTAGCTGTTTCATTTGATGCGCTGTCAACCATCGGTTTCACATCCGCATCTACAATTTCCGCCAATACTTATGATGTTTCGGGCAATCCGGCACCGCGTTTTACAGGTTTCGGGCAGGATGTTCGCGCACTTCCGGGAATTCCCGCGCCGACTCAGCGTTTTATGACTCCGGCGGATGAAAGTGAGCGGATTGAAACTTCGCTCGATGCGACGATTACGACACCGACGCATTACACCTGGAATGTTTCGTATGGTCGGCAGCTTCCGAAGGGAATTTATTTTGAAGCGTCCTATATTGGTCGTATCGCCCGCAACTTGCTGGCAACACGCGATGTGCTGGCTCTTAACAACATAGTTGATCCGGCATCCGGTATGGATTGGTACACGGCGGCAGGAATTCTGCACGATTTACGCGCGGCAAATACGCCGATTGATCAAGTTCCGGTGATTCCATATTTTCAGAATCTGTTTCCGAATTACACGACGACAGTTAATGGTGTTGCTTTGAACTCGACACAGCGTATTTATAGATTGGTAGCCAGAGATGGACTGTCGGGACCGGTCGGCGGCGGTTTTGACATTCTTGACTGGACATATATTCAGTCAATTATTGATGACCGCGGCATTTATCCGAATATGTTCTTCCATCCGCAATATGCCGCTTTTTCAGCATTTAGCTCGGTGGGACATTCTAATTATAACGGTGCTGTATTTTCTTTACGGCAAAGACTCGGAAAAACATTGTCGTATGATGTAAATTATACATTTTCAAAATCATTCGATAATGCTTCGGGTTTGCAGACGGGCGGTTCATACGGTTCGCAGTTTATTTTGAATCCGCTGCGACCTGATGATAATTACGCGGTTTCGGATTTTGATGCACGGCACGTTCTCAACGCGAATTTTATTTTCGATGCTCCGTTTGGCAGAGGTCGCGCTTATTTCAGCGATTTGAATAAAGTTGCCGATGTTTTCTTAGGCGGATGGCAATTGACGGGTGTTTTTCGCGCTAATTCGGGATTGCCACTTTCTTCGCCTTTTGATCAGTCGCAATGGGCGACAAACTGGAATGCTCAATCAAACGGAACGCAGATTGCGCCGGTTGAGGTCGGTTTAGTACGCTCGACGCAAAACTTATTCGCCGATCCGCAAGCCGCATTTCACGCTTTCCGCAATGCGCGTCCGGGTGAAACAGGTCAGCGAAACAATTTCCGCTTGCCCGGTTATTCAAATCTGGATTTAGGTCTTTCCAAATCGTTCAAGATGCCGTATGGCGAAAATCACAAACTTCAAGTTCGCTGGGAAGTATTCAACGTGCTGAATTATCAGTATTTGATTGATGGCGGTCAAACTCGCACGACTTTTGGTTTACCACAAGATCCTGACCTCGGCACGGCACCTTCGACTTTCGGTAAAATATTTACCAGTATTCAAGGTTCACCGCGTTCGATGCAGTTTGGATTGCGATACTCATTCTAAATATCTGTTTGGAATTTAAACTTAGGCTGGAGCAAAATCGCTTCAGCCTTTTTTGTTACAGAATTACGTGCGAAGTAAGGACGTTTTTTGCTTCTAGACCCTTACTTCGTGTGGACTTCTGCACAGGACGCATAATTTTGAGAAAGGCTGTATTTGAAAAAATGATAAATTAACGCGCTCCGAAAGAATCATTTCCGGTAATTTGTAATAAATGGCGCGTGTCGTTAAGAGCCAGAACACGAATGTTGCTCCGACTGCGAATCTCAAAGCGGTTGATGCCGCAGTTTGAAGTTACGAGCCACGGCGTGGTTTTAGTTTTGCGGTTTATTGCGCCCATTAAATAAAGCGTTAGATAACAAATCGCGCCGGTGTGTGAATAAATTGCGATTTTTTCACCTTGGTTGTTACGAATGATCTCGTGCAAAGCTTTGGTTGCGCGTTTGAGCAATTGGCGATAGCTTTCGCCTTCGGTAATAATGTGATGAATGTTGCGGTTAATCAGCGCGTAATAATCTTTTGGAAATTCCGCTTTTGATTCGTCGAAAGTTTTTCCTTCTAAAACGCCGACTTTTCTCTCACGGAATGCCGGATTTTTAAAAATCGGTAAATCTAAAATTTCGGCAAGCGGCGTTGCGGTTTGGACGGCGCGATGTAAATCGCTCGAATAAATAACATTTATTCTTTCTTTGGCAAGCCTTTCGGCGGTAACTTTTGCCTGTTCTATTCCGAGTTCGGAAAGCGGAGTCGGGGAATGTCCGCCAAAACGCCCTTCGGCATTTCCGGCAGACTGTCCGTGTCGAACCAGATAAAGTCTTGTAACAGGCATTTATTAAAATAAAAAGCGCGAAAATAAAAATGCAAAATCAAATATTAATTTTGCATTATATGTTTTTAACTTTGAATTACTAAGCCGCAACCATTTCGGCTTTTAGTTTCTCGGTTTGATAGTGCGTCGTCAAAGCCTCGATAAATTCGTCTAACGCGCCTTCCATTACGAGTTCGAGTTGGTGTGTGGTTAAACCGATGCGATGATCTGAAACACGATTTTCCTTGAAATTATAAGTGCGGATTTTCTCCGAACGGTCGCCGCTTCCGACCTGCGATTTTCTTTCCGAAGCGAGCGCGTCGTGCTGTTTTTGTTCCTCGATTTCCTGCAATCTCGCCCGCAAAACACGCATCGCTTTTTCGCGGTTTTTGATTTGCGATTTTTCGTCCTGCATCGAAACCACCACGCCCGTCGGCAAATGCGTCAAACGCACGGCGGAATAAGTCGTGTTGACCGATTGACCGCCCGGACCCGATGAACAAAAAGTATCAATCCGCAAATCATTTTGGTCAATCTGCACGTCAACTTCTTCGGCTTCGGGCAAAACGGCGACGGTTATGGCGGAAGTGTGAATACGCCCCGAAGTTTCCGTCTGCGGAACGCGCTGAACACGGTGAACACCCGATTCGTAGCGCATTTTGGAATAGACGTTATCGCCTTCGATCATCGCAAACG
>JBDTSO010000263.1:0-4774 GCA_039931085.1 Acidobacteriota bacterium
ATTCACACGCACACTGCCAAAGCGGGAACTGTCGGTCGCGCTGCCGGCTTTCTTTATCGCTGGCTGACTCCGCGAACATTGATTGGCAAACCGCGCCGCGTCAAACTCGTTCACACTTATCACGGTCATATTTTCCACAGTTACTACGGCAATTTGAAAACAAAAATTTTTCTGTTTATCGAAAAAACGCTGGCGCGGCTGGCAACTGATAAAATAGTCGTCATCAGCAATCAACAATTTCAGGAAATTCACGAGAAATTCGGGGTCGGAAAAAAGAAACAATTCGAGATTATTCCGCTTGGCATTGACGTTGAAATCTTTGCCGATTGGAAAGCGAAGCGGCACATTTTGCGCGAAGAAATCGGCGCGAAAAGCAATGAAATTCTTGTCGGTTTAGTCGGCAGGCTGACTGAAGTGAAAAATCACGCACTTTTTCTTAAAATCGTTAAACTTTATAAAGAAAACGCAGATTTTCCAAAGCTGAAATTTGTTGTTATCGGCGACGGACATTTAAGAAAAAAAATTGAAAATGAAGCGGAAACGCTCGGCGTAAAAGATTTAGTCGTTTTTGTCGGCAATCGAAATGACGCGGATGTTTTTTACGCCGGTTTGGATATTGTCGCGCTGACCTCGTTCAACGAAGGAACGCCGCTTTCCTTGATTGAAGCGATGGCAAATGAAAAACCCGTGATTTCCACATCAGTCGGCGGTGTGATAGATTTGCTTGGTAAGATAAAACAGGAGAAAGAGAATTTTCAGATTTGTGAGCGCGGATTGCGTGCCGCGTCGAATGATGCGAACGGATTTTATAACGGCTTAATATATCTGGCAAACGATGAAAATTTGCGAAAATCATTAGCCGACAATGGAAAACATTTCATCGAAACCGAATACAGCAAGGAGCGATTGGTGCGCGACATTAAAAATCTTAATCGGAAATTAACTCACTTTTAATATGATTTTGTTTGATTTTAGAGGAAAATTATTTTCTAATAAACTCAATTACACTTTTGAAACTTAGCGAAATTCTCCCAAATTTATCACTATGCTTCAAATATCTGAAAATCCGCTTTTTGTTGTAACGGTGAGTTTTGCAGCAGCTATAATTTTCACTTATCTGGTGCGCGGTTTTGCCCGTCGGCGCGGTATTGTTGCCGCTCCAAAATCTGATCGCTGGCATAAAAAACCGACGGCGATGCTCGGCGGGTTGGCGATTTTCCTGACAACTTTGCTGATGTATGGATTGTTTGTGCCGAAAACAACCGGCTCTTTAGTGATTTTGGCGGGCAGTTCCTTACTTTTTCTGGTCGGTTTGGTTGATGATATTAGAAATATCAAACCGTATCAAAAACTTATCGGACAAATCATCGGTGTTTCACTCGTCATCGGGTTTGGATTGGTTTTGCCATGGACGGATTCGGAAATTTTCAACATTGCCATTACCGCATTCTGGCTAATCGGAATTACCAACGCGATAAATCTGTTAGACAATATGGACGGTTTGGCGACGGGTATTTCCGCGATTGCGGCTTTTTCTCTGGCTGTCGGATTTAGTTCCAACGGACAATCCGCTGATCTTGTTTTAGTTGCGGTTTTTATCGGCGCACTACTCGGATTTTTGATTTATAATTTCAATCCCGCTTCGATTTTTATGGGTGATTGCGGTTCGATGTTCGTCGGGTTTTTTCTGGCGAGTTCGGTCTTGCTCACGCAGGTCGGCGGACGTTCGAGAAGTGTGGTATCGGTCTTGGCAATTCCCGTTTTAATTCTTTTCGTGCCGATTTTTGATACGACTTTTGTAACTCTTTTAAGAAAACTTTGGGGGCGAAAGGCATCACAAGGCGGACGCGACCACACATCTCACCGGCTGGTTGCGCTTGGACTCACCGAACGCAATGCCGTGTTAATGCTTTACGGTTTGGCACTTCTGGCGGGAATAATTTCAATATTTATTCGTGAACTTCCGACGACACAAAGTTTGGCAATTATCGGATTTTTTGTCGTCGCGCTGACGATTACCGGCGTTTATTTAGCAAAGGTAAAAGTTTATGCTGAACAGGAAGAAGAACTTGCACTGCAAAATCGCGCGACATTCGGCTTTTTGCTAAATCTTTCACACAAACGCCGTGTTTTTGAAGTGATTTTAGATGCGGTTTTGATCACACTCGCTTATTACGCCTCGTACATTTTGATTTTCGGTTCATTTGAAGCCAGCGAAAATTGGCTGCTTTTTGTTAAATCGCTGCCGATTTTGATAGTTCTCAATCTTTTTTCATTTCTCATTGTCGGCGTTTATCGCGGCATCTGGCGTTATACGGGCATTCAGGATTTTGTTACTTTTCTCAAGGGCGTTGTTTTGGGTTCTGTTTTAAGTGTTCTGGCACTTCTTTTAATTTATCGTTTTCAATTTTTTTCGCGCACGGTTTTTGTCGTCAACGCGATACTTCTTTTTATGGGGATTGCCGGAAGCCGCATCGCTTTTCGTCTTTTCCGCCAATTGATGCCGATGCCGCTTTCCAGTGAAGGACGCAAAGTGTTGATTTACGGCGCGGGCGATGGCGGAGAAATGATTTTGCGCGAACTTAAAAACAATCCTGATTGGAATTATCAGCCGATTGGATTTGTGGATGACGATCCGCTCAAAAAAGATAAAGTAATTCACGGCTTAAAAGTTTTTGGCGGAAACGGTTCATTGAAAATAATTTGCCGCCAAAACGAGGTGCAGGAAATTTTAATTTCATTCCGTGTGGTTTCGCCCGAAAGACTTAATGAAGTCAGGAGAGTTTGTCAGGAGTCAAATGTCAGTCTTAAACGCGCCCTGCTGAAAATCGAGCCGGTTGATTTTGATTGAACAAGTGAAAAACTTTTTACTTTTTACTTTTTACTTTTAGCTGATGTCCGTTAAATCCTTTCAACTGAATTCTTTTGCACAACGCGCCGGACTAATTGCCGGAGGTTTGTGTTGTCTGATTTTTTTACTATTTGCGGTGAAATGGTATTTCGGAAATTCGATTGCCCTGCGAGCCGCAGATCGGGAAGTAGCCGAATTTGCTCTTGATTTAGCTCCAAATGATCCGCAAACTCATTACACGCTGGCGGTTTCCGATGAAAAAGTATTTTCACCCGAAAATCTGCAAAAATCTTTAACCGAATACGAACGTGCGGCGGCACTTTCGCCGAACGATTATCGGATTTGGCTCGGACTCGGAAAAGCGCGTGAACGCAGCGGCGACGCGGCGGGCGCGGAACTTGCGCTCAGAAAATCGCTCGAACTCGCACCGAATTACGCGCAGGTTCAGTGGACGCTCGGAAATATTCTTTTGCGGCAGGGCAAAACTCAGGAAGCCTTCGCCGAACTTCGCCAAGCGGCGGAAAACGATGTAAAATATGCCGCGCCGACAGTTATAACCGCCGGGCAAATTTTTGACGGCGATCTCGCACAAATAAGACAAAACATCGGCACTTCCGGTCAGATAAATTTTGCTTTGGTTACATATTTAGCCAATCAAAAACGCTTTGACGAAGCACTCGAAATCTGGAATTCGCTGCCTTCGGAAGAAAAGAAAACCGTCTTCAAAGAAAGCGGCGAACAATTTTTTGCACAATTGCTTGCCGCGGGAAAATATCGAAATGCTCTGCAAGTTGAAAATCAAATATCCGAAGCGGACGGAGAAAGACCCGCGCTTGGAAAAACTTACAACGGCGGTTTTGAAAACGACGTAAATATGACCAAACCCGGTGCTTTTGAATGGCAAATTCCTGCCGGAGCTAATCCGCAAATCGGTTTTGACGACGCGCAAAAACACGGCGGAACGCGAAGTTTGGTCATCATTTTCAATTCTTTGGACGGCAAAGAATTTCGGCAAATTTCACAACTGACGGCAGTTGAATCAAACAAAGAATACACCTTTGAATTTTTTTACAAATCCGCTTTGAAAACTTCTTCAACACTTAAATGGGAAATTGTTGACGTTTCGGACGGCAAAATTCTGGCGGCGACAAACGCGATTGCCGCTGATTCCGATTGGACAAATTTAAAAACTGAGTTCACGACACCGGAAAACACTGAAGCCGTTATTCTTCGGCTGGCGCGTGATACCTGTCAATCGTCAATTTGCCCGATAGCCGGCAAAGTTTGGTTTGATGATTTTAATTTAGTCAGTCGTTAGAATTGAAACGAGCGATTAACAGCGAAAATGGACAAAATCGAGAAAACGCCGGAAGGCAAAGTTTCAAAATCTTCCGAATTATTTGATGAAGCAGTCGTTGACGACAAACCTTCGCGTCTGAGCGGGCTTGTCTTTTTTCTACTGTGCGCGATACCTATTTTTTCCGCCGTCGCGTTCGGCGCGGTTGATACTTGGGCATTAGGTTTATTGTCGCTTTTTTCCTGTTTAGTCGTGATTTTTTGGATGACGGACGCTTTTTTTAAAAGAGCGTTACAGTTTAATTTTAGTTCACTTCAAATACCATTTTTAGGCTTGATTCTAATCGGATTGATCCAACTTCTGCCGCTTCGCCGCGCTGATATTTCAAGTAATTTGCTTTCCGTTCCGGCGGTCAATTCCATATCGCTGGCTTCCTACCAAACGCGGCTTGCCGTTACACAGCTCATTATTTATTTCATCTTTTTCGCCGCCGCGCTTGTTTCTATCAACAGTCGGAAACGTCTGCGAAAAATCGTTTTGACGATAATTATTTTCGGTGCGCTGATGGCGTTTTACGGTATTTTGCAGCGGCTTGCCAACCCGGAATTGATTTACGGTTTTCGTCA
>JBDTSO010000264.1:0-4773 GCA_039931085.1 Acidobacteriota bacterium
GCAATTTGTGGATTTTCCTGCATAACTTGATTGAAATGTTTCAAAATACAAGTAAGATTTTAACGCAATGATTGAAAAAAACAGAAATGTTCAATTATATTTGACGCAAAAACTCTGTGAAAACTTTGTGTTCTCTGTGTTTAAAAATGTTCTTCAACACAGAGAACACAAAGTTTTCACAGAGTGGTCGTAGAAAATTCCTAATTTTTCAGAGTGATTTTTACTTCTTTTTGCCCAATTCGACGGCACGTTGATAAGCCGCGTAAATTGCTTTTGACAAAACTGTTCGCAAACTTCCTTTTTCCATCTGATAAATTGCGGCAGCGGAAGTTCCGCCCGGCGAAGTTACCATATTTCTCAATTCCGCCGGATGTTTGCCGGACTCCATCGCAAACAAAACCGAACCGAGAATCGTCTGTTGCACGAGTTCCTGCGAAACGTGGCGCGAAAATCCGAGATGAACGCCCGCGTCGGTCATCGCTTCCATAAACGTAAAAATATATGTCGGACCCGTCGCGCTCAAGCTGGTTGCCATATCAATCATATTTTCCGTTTCGACAAAAATTTCTTTTCCCAAAGCGGTTAATAATTCCTTGACCTGCGCTTGATGATTTTCATTAACTTCATCCGTGCAAGTCCACGCCGTCATTCCTTGCCCGATTTGCGAAGGCGTATTCGGCATCGCACGAACAACTAATTGGTTGTCAAGAGTTTCAGAAATTATCTCAATCGTTGCGCCCGCGATAATCGAAATAATCAGTTGTTCCGGCAAAACGACATTTTTAAGTTCCGCCAAAACGCCTTTGATGCGTTGCGGTTTAACGCAAAACACGACGATTGATACAACATCTCTGACCGCTTTGACCGCATCGGCATTGTATTCAAACGTCTGAATTTTATACTTTTTTTCAAGTTCGGCTCGTCTTTCCGAACGCGGATGTGAGCCGACAATCTGCGCGGGCGCGACCAATTCCATTCGCAAAAGCCCGGCAATAATTGATTCCGCCATCACGCCGCAGCCGATAAAAGCGAGTTTTGTATCTTTTAGCAAATTGTTCATCTTGTCAGAACCATTTGCGGTAGCAGATGGTTTAAGTTTGCAAGTTAAATTCTTCAATACCACGTTCAACCGTCCGCTACCGCAGACGGTTCTGACTTATTCGTAACTTAAAGCCTCAACCGCATCGAGCCGCGCCGCGCGAAGTGCCGGATAAAGTGCGCCGAGTGCGCCGCCGATCAATCCGATGACAAAAACGAGCGTCAAAACCAACGGGCTTAATTCAACAGTTAAAGTCGTAACTCGTGTTAAAACAAATCTCACGATAACGGTCAGAACAATTCCGCTGATAATTCCGAGAAAACTCAGTAAAAGTGCTTCCTGTGCGATAATCCAGGCGATTTTCGAGTTGCTCATTCCGAGCGATTTCATAATGCCGATCTGCCGCGTTCTTTCCGTAACGGTCGTGTACATCGTCAGCAAAATGACGAGCGCACTGATGACCGCTGCGACACCGATAATCACATTGAGAAACACGCCGAGCGCGGGAACGCTCGATAAATAAAGTTCGGGCAAATTCTTCGCTAAAACAACGTGATTATCGGGAAATTTATTATGAATATTTTCCGCAACCTGTTCGGGCGTGAAACCGTCTTTGACTTTGACCAAAAACGCTGTCGCTTTGCCTTCGCCGCCGAGTTGTTTCTGCATCGTCGGCAGTGAAATTTTGACACGAGCACTGGCTGCCGGTTCGTATGTGCCGACAATTGTGAAATCGCGGTCATAAAGTTTCAGAGTGCTTCCGACTTTGATGCTTTTTTGATTTTGCCAGCCCGTATCAATAATCGCCTCATCGCTGTTTTCCGCAAATTTGCGTCCTTCAATAATTTTCAACCCGGCGACGGCAGAATATTGGTCAAAATTTACACCCTCAATCAAACGGCTTCCCGTATTACTGTCGTCCACCGAAACGCTGTTTTGCCCAATCGGAACGACGGTTTTCACGCCTTCAATTTTTAGAATTTCAACGCTCGTTTCAATCGGGATGCGAAACGATCCCGAACCGCTCAACCCGATTGCACCGGGAGGGTAAAACAAAATCTCCGCGCCGACATTCGCCTCACGCTCGGCGCGTTCGCGCATCGAACCGTTTGCCAGACCGATAGTAAAAACGATCAGCAAAACGCCGACCGCGATGCCCAGAATACTGACGACCGTCCGCGCCGGACGATGAAGCATATTTGAAAAAACGAGATTTTCCATAATCAAACTTCAAAGTCTAATGTTCAAACTCAAAAATTTCAAGTTAGGTAACGTCCCGCAAAACCAACGCCGAATTTTTCGAGCCGAAACCGATGCAGTTGCACAGAGCGATTTGCACGGCTTTTTCTTGAGCGGTGTTTGGGGTGTAATCCAAATCGCAATTTTCATCTGGCGTGTCGAGATTTATTGTCGGCGCGATGATACTTTCGTTCATTGCGAGCAATGTCGCGCCGATTCCTGCCGCGCCGCTCGCGCCCTGCGGATGTCCGATTTGAGATTTTGTTCCCGACATCGAAATTTTATATGCGTAATCACCAAAAGCATTTTTGACGGCTTGCGTTTCAATTCGGTCATTTAACTGTGTCGAAGTTCCGTGCAGATTTATATAATCAATCTCTTTGGGCGCAATTCCCGCATCGTCTAAAGCAATTTGCATCGCTCTTGCCGGTTCAACGCCATTTTCTTCAAGGCGAACACGATGATATGCGTCGCACGTCGAGCCGTAACCGGAAATTTCGGCGTAAATTTTCGCATTTCTGTTATGTGCGCTTTCCAGAGTTTCCAAAACGTAAATCCACGCGCCTTCGCCTAAAACAATACCCGAACGGTCTTTGGAAAACGGACGAGATGCGCGTGCCGGTTCGTCGTTCCAATCCTTGGTCAGAACGGTCATTAAATTAAATCCTTCCAAAATTCCGTGTGCAATTGGCGCGTCAACGCCGCCTGTCAACATAAAATCCTGCCGTCCGAGCGCGATGTGCTGCGCGGCGTAAAATATCGCGTCGGTCGAACTCGTGCAGCCGGTTGAAACAATGTGCGAAAGTCCGTGCAAGCCGAAAAACATTGAAAGCTCGGACGATAAACCGCCGTGTGTCGAAGCGGGAATTGTGTAAATACTCGCTTTGCTATCTTCGCCCGTGAACCAATATTTGTATTGTTTTTCGGTAAAAGCCAAGCCGCCGCCGCCTGTGCCTAAAATTACGCCGAAGTTCTGCCGTTCGCTCAATGTGAGATTTTCCGTTTGTAATTTGGCATCTTTGACCGCTTCACGCGCCGCCGCGAGTGCCAGCGGAACTGTGCGCGGAACGTGCTTTCGGTCTTTTGAATTTAATTCGGCTTCCCAATCAAAATCTTTGATTTCCGCCGCGATTTTTACTTTTGAATCGGAAACATCGAAACTTTCGATTTTTGAAACGCCGCTTGTACCGTTTTTCAGCGACTGCCAATAATTTTCGCGTCCGATGCCGATTGGCGTAACGCAGCCGAAACCCGTAATAACCACGCGGCGAGGCTTTATTTGATTTTGAAACATATATTATTATTTTTGAGAATAACATTTTGAAAGCAATGGAAGTCAAAATGTTTTTAACTTGATGCAATTTCCAGAAAAAATATGCCGAAAAAAGACGGCTTTTCAGCCGCCGTTAATTCTTGATAATATTTTACACTTCAGCATTTATCGAATTTCTTTTATGCGCGTTCAAAAATCATATCTTCAAGTTCTTCGAGTCGAATCGGGCGAAAATTTAATTTATCGTTTTCAGCGTAAATTTCGACCAGACTTTCTTCGCTCAATTCGCCTTGAATCAAGGCTTCGGAAAGTTCGTCTTCGACATTTTTCTGCAACGCGCGTTTCAACGGTCGTGCGCCGTAACTTCTGTCGGCACAGGTTTTGGAAATCAGCCAGCGTTTCGCGTCTTCCGTCAGACGAATCTGCAAAGCGCGATTGGTCAAAATTTCGTTTAACTTACCGATTTGCAAATCAATAATCTGCATCAAATCTTCGTCGTCGAGTTCGTCAAAAATAATAATTTCATCAAGCCGATTGACAAATTCCGGCGCGAACGTTTTTTTGACTTCGCTCATCACTTGGTCTTCCATTTTTTGCCGCGAAGAATCCGCACCCGTCTGAAAACCCATCGAAGCGCGTTTTTGAATAAATCTCGCGCCGATGTTCGAGGTCATTATAAAAATCGCGTTTTTGCAGTCAATCGAATTGCCCTGCGCGTCAGTCAGAACGCCGTCTTCAAAAACTTGCAGCAGAACATTAAACAAATCGGGATGCGCTTTTTCGACTTCATCAAAAAGCACGACGGAATAAGGCGCGCGGCGCAATTTCTCGGTTAATTGCCCGCCTTCTTCGTGTCCGACATAGCCGGGCGGAGAACCGATAAATTTAGCAACCGTGTGTTTTTCCATAAATTCCGACATGTCAAAACGGATTAAAGCGCGTTCCGAACCGAAAAGATATTCCGCTAAAATTCGCGCGACTTCCGTTTTGCCAACTCCCGTCGGACCTAAAAACAAAAACGAACCGACGGGTTTATTCGGATTTTTTAGTCCGGCGCGTGAACGCCGAATCGCCCGCGCGAGCGCAGAAATCGCCGGACGCTGCGAAATTATCCGTTTGTGCAGTTCTTTTTCTATCTCCAAAAGTTTTTTCGCTTCTTCCTGCTTAATCGCCTGAATCGGAATTCCCGTCCAACGCGCGATTACTTCTTCGACATCATCTT
>JBDTSO010000265.1:0-4759 GCA_039931085.1 Acidobacteriota bacterium
GAATTTAATCCGTTTGAGAAAAAATTCCAATTGCGAGCGCGTTTTGCCGATGCCGACGGTTTGCGTGAAGGCGCGGAAGTACAGTTGGCAGGCGTTAAAATCGGGGAAGTTAACAGCGTCAATCTGCTTCCGCCCGACAATCCCGATAACGCTAAAGTCGAAGCAGTTTTGGAAGTTGACCAGAATCTCGACGGCAAGCCGATAAATCAACGGATTCGCACTGATTCAATCGCGCAATTAGTCGCCACTTCGCTTTTGGCGAACGATAAAATGATCAATATCTCGCCCGGAAGTCAAAAAGGTGTGCCGATTGAGGAAAATAAAGTGCTTGACACGACACCGGCAATGTCCATCAACAAACTGACCGAAACCGGCAATGAACTGCTCGAACAGATAAACAAACTTTCCGTTCCGGCAAATGAAATTCTCAACAAAGCCAATCAAGGCGAAGGAACGCTCGGACGGGTGATTAACGACGAATCACTTTACAAAAATCTCGACACGGCGGTTGCCGAAACACGCACGACGGTTGTTAAACTGCAAGACACGCTTGATAAAGTCAATCACGGCAACGGAAGTGCGGGGAAATTATTAAATGATCCTCAACTTTACAACAATTTGAACAGCACGGTCGCACAGCTTGAAAGTATTTCCAGAGATTTACGCGCCGGACGCGGTTCGGCTGGGAAATTCTTGTCAAACGACGAACTTTACAACGAAACCCGCGCCGCCGTCAGAGATTTGCGCGAATCGGTCAACAGTATCAAACCCGCGCTCGAACAAATCAACCGCATCGCCGCCGATGTAAATTCAATCACGACTGATTTGAATGCCGGTAAAGGAACTGCCGGAAAATTATTAAAAGACGAACAACTTTACAACGATGCCCGCGATTCGCTGGCAAAATTTAATTCGACAGCCTCGAAACTCGACATTTTAATCGGCGACGCACAAAACGGCAAAGGCACAATCGGCAAACTTTTAACCGACGAAACGCTTTACAATAATATCAATCAGACGACTTCCAACGTCAACCAAATTACCACCGAAGGCACGAAATTGATTTACGATTTCCGACAAAATCCAAAAAAATATCTGACCATTAAATTTAAACTTTTTTAGAAGGAAAATTTATGAGCGAAACACAACCGATCAGAATCGAAACAGGAGAAGAAGCGGCGTTTGAATTGATGAAATTTATCGCCGAAAAGGAAAATAAAAAATTGGCGCAGGACGAAGTGCGC
Source organism: Acidobacteriota bacterium (assembly GCA_039931085.1). Taxonomy (GTDB): domain Bacteria; phylum Acidobacteriota; class Blastocatellia; order Pyrinomonadales; family Pyrinomonadaceae. The sequence goes on from JBDTSO010000265.1 coordinate 1,245, forward strand.
GATTATTATTTGGATTTATTTGTCGAATGCGCGGCGGTAGTTTATAACGGCGAAAGAAGTTCGGACGAGATTTAGAGTTTGCTGTGGTAAATTATTTATATGCTGAATCAAATTACTTATTCATTACCTGAAAATTTACAGAAAATCGTCCATCAAACGATGGACGATTGGAAAAAGGACGACAAAATTTTCCGCGTTTGGTCGAAAGATGCGAGCATTTGGACGGATGACGACGAAGGAAAATGGCTCGGTTGGCTCGATATTGTCGAAGCTGAGTTAAAAGACGCTGATAAATACGCGAAAATTGCCGAAGACACAAAAGATTTTTCCGACGTGGTTTTGCTCGGAATGGGCGGTTCGAGTTTGTGTCCTGAAGTTTTGGCGGAAACTTTCGGTGTAAAAAAGTTTCACATTCTCGATTCAACCGTTCCGGCGCAAATCAAAACTTTAGAAGGCAAAATTGATTTGGCGAAAACGCTTTTTATTGTCGCTTCAAAATCCGGTTCGACACTTGAACCGAATGTTTTCAAACAGTATTTTTACACAAAGGTTTCCGAAAAAGTCGGCGCGGACAATGCGGGCAAACAGTTTATTGCGATCACCGATCCAAATTCAAAATTGCAAAAAGTCGCGGAAAACGACGATTTTCGCAACGTATTTTTCGGCGATCCGGCAATCGGCGGCAGATTTTCCGCGCTGTCGGTTTTCGGAATGATTCCCGGCGCGATTATGGGTTTAGATGTCGCGGATTTTTTAGAACGCGCGATGGAAATGGTTCGCGCTTGTAAATCTCACGTTCCGAAGGAAAATCCGGGCGCGGTTTTGGGAACGATTCTCGGCGTTTGCCAGACGAACGGGCGCGACAAACTGACAGTTTTCACTTCCAAAGAAATTTACGATACCGGCGCGTGGCTCGAACAACTTATCGCAGAATCAACCGGAAAAAAAGGAATTTCGATAATTCCGGTTGACCGCGAACCTTTAGAGCCGGTGGAAAATTACAGCGACGACCGCGTTTTTGCTTATTTGAAATTGAAAGGTTCGAGCGATTATTCGCTGGACGAAAAACTCGACGCGCTCGAATCAAACGGTCATCCGGTCGTTAAAATCGAACTCGCCGACAAAATGAATATCGGACAAGAATTTTTCCGTTGGGAATTTGCTACAGCAGTTGCGGGCGCGATTATGGGAATTAACGCTTTTAATCAACCGGACGTTGAAGCCGCAAAAATCGAAGCGAAAAAATTGACCGAAGAATACGAACAAAAAGGCGAACTTCCGAAAGAAACACCGTTTTACGAAGCCGACGGAATCAAACTTTTTTCGAGCGATAAATACGCCGAACAGCTAAATAAATACGTTGAAGGCGACAAAACTTTGAAGAAATATTTGGAAGCGCATCTCGCGCATTTGCAGGAAAACGATTATTTCGCTCTTCTTGCGTATATCGAACGCGACGAAGAAAACGAAAAATTGCTGCAATCAATCAGAAAAGAAGTTTTAGAATCGAAACTCGTCGCCACTTGTCTGGGTTTCGGTCCGCGCTTTTTGCATTCGACCGGGCAAGCCTACAAAGGCGGTTCAAACGAAGGCGTGTTTTTGCAAATTACGTCCGAAGACGCGGAAGATTTCGATGTTCCCGACCAAAAATATACGTTCGGAGTCGTCAAAACAGCGCAGGCTCGCGGTGATTTTCAGGTTTTATTGGACAGAGATCGCCGTGCGTTGCGCGTGCATCTCGGTTCTGATATCAAAAGCGGACTTAAAACTTTGAATAAATTAATTGAAAGCGGCGGCGTGATTTAGCTCCTGGAGGGCAAGCGGCTCGCTTGCCCTCCGTTCGAGCGGAGCGTGAATGGACGTGCGCCGCATATACATTCAAGTTAATTTTTGATTGAGCGACTTTCACCCTTTCTTCGCTTCGCTCAAACGGGGCAAGCGAGCCGCTTGCCCTCCAGTCGGCTATTTTATTAAGCAATTGTTTTATTTCTCGATTTATCGGCGTGTCTTTCCTTCGCTAATTCAACCAATTTATCAATAACCTGCGAAAAGTTTTTCCCCGTTCCCGCCCACATTTTCGGGAAACCGGAAGCATCCGTCAAACCGGGCAAAGTGTTTATTTCATTGATAAGCAGCGTATTAGTGTCGTTTTGCAAAAAGAAATCAACCCGCGCCAAACCCGAACCGTCAATTGCGCGGAAAGCGGTAATCGCCATTTGTTGGATTTTTTTGGTTAATTCTTCGGAAACAAGCGCGGGAACGACAAATTCATTGTTGCCCGTTCCGGCGTATTTTTCGGTGTAATCGAGAAATTTTTTATCGTCTGCTTTGACGAGATATTCGCCCGGCAAACTCGCTTCCGGCTCTTCATAACCTATCACCGCGCATTCGATTTCGCGCATATCCAAGCCTTCTTCAACAATTATTTTGCGATCATAGTCGGCAGCGAGTTCAATGGCTTTCCGCAAAGATTTCTCGTCCGTCGCTTTCGATACGCCGACGGATGAACCGAGATTTCCCGGTTTGACAAAACACGGAAAGCCGAGTTTCGTTACTGTTTGCTTGATAACCGCGTCTTTATTGCGTTCCCATTCGCTTCGCAGAAACCAGACGTATTTGCACATCGGCAATTCGGCATCGCGGAAAAGAATTTTCATCACAACCTTGTCCATTCCGCACGCCGAAGCCAGAACGCCGCAGCCGATATACGGAATATTTGCCATTTCGAGCAAGCCTTGCAATGTTCCGTCTTCGCCGTAAGTTCCGTGCAAAACCGGAAAAATCACATCGAGCGGCGCGACTATTTCTTCTCTCGAAGCAGTTTCCAACCGCGTCAAACCTTTGTATTGCGTGTCGCCAACCAGCGCAATCGCGTTGCTCGGAAATTCCCTGACGACATCCATCAAACTTTCCTGAACACTTTCGGGAAGACGATGCAGCGATTCCATCGGATTTAGCCAATGACCTTTGCGCGTTATCGCAATCGGAATAACATCGTATTTTTCCTTATCAATCTGTTCGATAACCGTTTTCGCCGAACGAACCGAAATTTCGTGCTCGCCGGAACGTCCGCCGAAGATGATGCCGATTTTTGTTTTCATAAATTTTTATCGTAAATCGTGAATCGTTTATCCGAGCCTCTTTCGATTTACGATTTACGATTCACGATTTACAAAATTGTTTTACCTAAAGCCGAAAGAATAAGCTCGCCGGCGAGTTCAACCGTGATATTGCTGCGGTCGAGCATCGGATTAACTTCGACAATTTCAAACGAACGCATTCCGCCGCGTTCGGCGACGATTTCTAATGCCAGATGCGCTTCACGATAAGTCGTACCGCCACGCACGAGCGTGCCGGAACCGGGCGCAAAGCGCGGGTCAATCATATCAACGTCAAAAGTTACTGCATACCCGCCCGGAGCGCGCGAAGCGATTTTTATTGCATCTTCGACGCACGCGAGCATTCCGCGCCGGTCAATGTCGCTCATCGTAAAAAAATTGTCGCGCATTCCGAGT
>JBDTSO010000266.1:0-4754 GCA_039931085.1 Acidobacteriota bacterium
TTTTGTTTTCTTTGTAGAATGGAAACTATAAATCTTTTAGTTGAAGGCGAAATAGATGAAATTATAGCTCACAAACTCATTTTTGGAGTCGGGCATCAGGTTGGCGCGTGTTACGGAAAAAAAGGTTATCTATACATCAAAAATAAGATTCAAGATTTTAACAAATCTGCTCAAACTATTTACTATTTAGCATTGGTTGATTTTATGGATACAGGGTGTAATTGTCCTTCGGAAGTAATTTTAAACTGGCTTCCGAACAAAAACGAGTTAATGTTTTTTCGAGTTGTTGTCAGAGAAATTGAAAGTTGGATTTTGGCTGATAGAGAGAATTTAGCGGCTTTTCTCAATGTAAATATTGAACTTATACCTGCAAAACCGGAAATTGAACCTGACCCAAAACGTAAACTTGTCAATATTGCCAGAAAATCTCGATCAAAAAAAATTCGAGATGCTTTGGTTCCCGATCAAAATTCAACGGCTCAAGTAGGAAAATTATATACTTCCGAAATAAAAAGATTTGTTTCCGACTTTTGGAATATTGATACTGCCAGAGAAAACTCTCCGAGTTTAACTAAATGCCTTCTCAGACTGTCAGAAATTGATTAACTCTCCTGATTCAAAGCGCGGCACGCCTGCGTTCCAGAGTAATCGAATTCGCACGCTTGACCGATGACGATTGGACCTGAACCGATGATTAAAATTTTATGGATGTCTGTTCTTTTTGGCATTTGACGGGTAAGTTAAATTTCCGGTTACTAAATTCATAAGCTATTATATTCAATGAAAAGCATTTGACCAATTTGATGTCTAAATATCCCTGATGAACGAATTCTATAAATTTTTTGATTTCACGCTCAATCCCGCAACCCGCCGCTTGCTCATCCAAAATGAAGAGGTCGCGGTTAGTTCAAAAGCCTTTGATATTCTTTCGTATCTGGTTGAAAATCGCGGGAAAATTGTATCTAAAGACGAGTTGTTTCAAATGATTTGGGCGGACAGTTTTGTTGAAGAAAACAATCTTCCGGTGCACATTTCGGCTTTGCGGCGGGTTTTGGGCGACAAACGCGGCGAAAGTCGTTTTATTAAAACCATTTCCGGGCGCGGATACAGCTTTATCGCTCCCGTCGAAAAAAGCAAAACTCCGTCGGCGGCTTTACCAAAAAATGACGGTTCAAATTTAGTAAATAACTCGCCCGACAAGCAAAATTCAATCGCCGTGCTGCCGTTTGCCTTTGAAAATGAAAACGCCGATCTCGAATATCTAGCGGGCGGAATCACTCAAAGTTTGATTGAAAGCCTTTCGCAAATCCCAAATTTGAAGGTGATGGCTTACACGGCGGTCAAAAATTACCGAAAATCCAATCTCGATTTGTCGGAAGTAGGTTTTCAATTGAGCGTGGACAAAATTTTGCTCGGCACATTAACCGAACACAAAAACCGGCTCGATTTGAGCGTCGAACTCATCAATACGGCGGACAGAAGCCATCTGTGGGGAACTCAATATAATTGTCAGGTCACCGATGTTTTCGCGGTTAAAAAGGAAATTTCGCTGGTTATCGCCGACAAATTGAAACTGCAAATCAGCCGGATTGACGAATCGAATCTTTCTCAATCGCAAACGAACAATGCGGAAGCCTATCAGTTTTATCTCAAAGGAAAATATATTTTGGACAATTTCCAATCTGGTGAAGATTATCAGGAGAGCCTTTATTCAGCTTTAAATTTTTTTCAGCAGGCATTAAAAAGAGATTCAAATTACGCTCCGGCGTATGTCGGCAGCGGCAGAGTTTATTTTATGCTGTTCAACGACAATTTTCTGAGTCTCGCCGAAGCGCGTCAGAAATGTCAGACGGCTCTGCAATTGGCTTTCGATGCCGACAGACATCTTTCCGATACGTTCGCTTTGCAGGGAATGATCCAAATCTATTTTGAACGAAATTGGCAGGAGGCGAAAAAATCTCTGGCTCACGCCGTCAGATTAAATCCGAACGATTCTTACGCTTTTCACGCGCTCAGTCTGCTGCTGGCTTGTCTCGGAAATTTTGATGAAGCTATTTTTTACCAGAATCAGGCTCTGCAATTTGATCCGACATCATTGATTTTAAACAGCGGTTTAATAAATCGTTTTTTTCTCGCCGAAAATTTTCGGCAGGCAATCGTTCAAGCCGAAGAAGCTCTCGAATTAAACCCACGCTCGGTTACGGCACTCGCGTTAATGGCTCTCAGTTTTGCCAATCTCAAAGTATTCGACGAAGCGATAAACGTCATTGATAAAGTCATCGCCGCCCAATCGCTGAAAGAATTACTGCTGATAAAGGCGCATATTTACGCTTTGGCGAAAAAAGAAAATGCGGCACGTGAAACTCTAAAAAGCGTTTTGACCGATTCTGACAACGGGCGGCAAGTTGATTTTACAGACGCTGCCGCCGTTTATTCCGCCTTAAATGATCAGGACAAAACCTTTGAATTTTTGGAAAAAGCATTTTTAAAGGGAAGTACTAATCTGCTTTGTTTAAAAGTTGATCCGCGTTTCAACAAATCGCGCGGCGATTCGAGATTTGATGCTCTTTTGCAAAAATTAAATCTCGAATAACCGCTTAAATACACGACTTCGCGCCTGTTTAAGCGGCAATTTATAAAAAATTAAGAACTTTTAATAAAAATTCAAGACTTTCGTATTTCAATATCCTAAAATTTTCGTGTATTGACAAATTAAGTTACGCGACGGTCGGAAATGTCTGCCGCGGCGGAAAGTAAAGGTCAACATTTCAATTTGATTCGATGGCTTAAAACGGTAGGAACGGCAATTTGCTGCGGCATCCGGTTTTGATATATCGCAATTTGGCTACTAACTTAATTTGTCAATATATTTTGACGACGAGGGAACTATAGAACTATGAAACATTTAATTCGGCTTGGGATTCTATTCACTTTTATCATTTTTTCGGCTGTCGCTGCGTCGGCACAAACCGAGAAATCTTCCGATTATACGATTGATCAATATTTCAATCTGTTAACGTCGAAACAACTGCCGATTTTGGATAAATACAAAAATCGCGGATCAATCGTTAAGGAAGTGGATTACCAGAATCGCTATATTTTATTGGCGCAGGACGAATGGAAAGGCTGGGGCGAGATGGTTTTATTCGACAAAAAAGGCGGCGGACATCTCGTCGTCGTAACGCAATATGACTGCACACAAAAATATCCGAGCTATCCGTATTTTTACCGTTCGCGTTGCGCCGGCGACATCAAGTTTCTCGAGCTTTCCGGTAAAACATTGGTCGAAGCCAAAGATGTTGCGCCCGACGTGAAAAAACTGATGCTTTACGGTTTTTACGAAAAGAAAACCAAACAATTTGCCGACAGCGACGACAAATTGATTTATGAACTGCCGCGCGAACGCAAAGACGTTTTAATCAAACTCGCCGGCGAACAGGTTTATTCGCTTGTTTGGAACGGCGAAAAATTTGAAGGCGATTATGTCAAATAAAAAATATAACTTTAACTATGAATCAAGAGGAGAAAAACTCTGCATTCTCTGCGCCTCTGCGTGAGAAAAAACTTTCATAATAATGGATCATTGATAAAAACTGAAAATATTTTCACGACAGAGGCGCAGAGAACGCAGAGAAAACAATCTAAGTTTAGAGAGGAGTCCAAAGGATTTTAGGCGATATTTTGTAATTTAGACAAATAATTTCCCTCAACCAAATTGTTTGTTTAATGAAAATGCGTTCAATTAAATTTGAACGCATTTTTTTCTCAGAATTATTCAACAAATACTCTAACTTTTATTATAATTTTTCTACTTTCCTCCGACGGCGATACCGTCAGGCGGAGTAACACGCAAACGACCTTTCGCGTCTTTCACAATTACAAAACGCTTTTCTTCCATTTGTCCGTTGTTATTATGAAGTAAAACGGAAAAGGTTTTATTGTCGCCCGTGCCGTCCACTCTGAGCGGCAATTGTCCCCAGAGTTCACCGCTGCGGTAAGCCATATAATGTTCTTCGTTGTATTTGTCGTAAGCATAGACAGTGATTCCGTCAAAATCAGGTTCTACACCGTTTCTGGCTTTGACGGCGTTGCTTCTGGTCAAAACCACCCAACTTCCGGGTCTGGTGACTTTCATCGCCGCGTCCTTTTCGGACAATTTCGCTGAATCGGCATTATCAATTCTTTGCCAGGCGACAAATTTTTTGTTGTTTTGCTGATAAAATAAGATATCATTCGGCAATTGCAATTCAACCTGTCTGCCGAACAGCCAACCGGCAGGCGCGGGCGAAACCGACGGATCGAGCCGAACTTTATACCAAATATCATAAGTTTCATCTAACTTGTCCGGCTCGTCATCTACTTTTGCGGCTTCGATTTCTTCGTTTTTCGTTGTTTTCTTTGCCTTTTTCTGTGAACTGTTAGAAGAGTCGTCAACATCTGACACATCCTGTGTTTTCGGAATGTATTTCCAGCCTGTTATCTCGAAATTCGCACCGTCTTCGAGTTTAAATAAAATGTTATCGTCCGTTTGTTCGGGCGATAGCCGCAGATTTGAAGCGGCGCGAAGCTGACCGACTGCCTGCGCCTGTAAGTCTTTATTCTCTTCGGCAAGTTTTTTCGATTTGTCGAGAACATCGCTGACAATCAAATTTTGCGCTTCGATCCAGCCTTCCGTGTCGTCCTCATCGTGTGCGCGAACGCGATACCAGTGGACTTTTTCAAAATCCGTTTCGTCCAAAATGTCCACGACATCG
>JBDTSO010000267.1:0-4752 GCA_039931085.1 Acidobacteriota bacterium
TTCAAAAGAAAGTGTATGCCGAAGAATTTTAGACTGAAAAAGAACAACTTATGCCAATGAATTGCATAAGCAAATTCAATGGTAATGTTGAAGCTATCACGCAAAAAAAAAAATGTCAAAGAAGAATTATTAAGCGCGAAAAAAAGGGTTTCTAATCGGATAAAATTTATAAATGCTTCTACAAGTGAGATTTTAATTTATTTTTCGCCAATTGCCATTCATCATTATTTGCTTGTGCTTGAAAAAAGTAATTGATTACGGCTATTCTGAAAACGGAAAAATCTGGAAAAATTTTTAATATATGGAACAATACGAAAATGTGGTTGCGATAATTTTGGGCGGCGGCGCGGGAACACGACTTTTTCCTTTGACGAGAGAACGGGCAAAACCCGCCGTTCCGCTTGGCGGGAAATATCGGTTGGTTGATGTGCCGATTTCCAATTGCATTAACTCCGGCATTACACAAATTTTTATTTTAACGCAGTTCAATTCCGCTTCGTTAAACCGTCATATCTCCAGAACTTACCGCTTTTCCAGTTTTTCAACCGGCTTTGTCGAAGTTCTCGCCGCCGAACAGCGGCACGATTCGCCGCAGTGGTTTCAGGGAACGGCGGACGCGGTGCGGCAGATGATTCCGCACATCCGCGATTGGCGCGTTGATACGGTTTTGATTCTCTCCGGCGACCATCTTTATCGAATGGATTATCGTAAATTTCTCAAACGGCACTTTGAAACCAATGCGGATTTGACCGTTTCCGTGATTCCTTCGACACCTGAAGACGCGACCGGTTTCGGTTTGCTCAAAACCGACGACGACGGACGCATCATCGAATTTAAGGAAAAACCGAAAGGCGATGCTTTGGAATCAATGCGTGTGGACACGACCCGTTTCGGTTTGACCGAAGAAGAGTCGGAAAAAAGACCTTATTTAGCTTCGATGGGTATTTATGTTTTCGATTATAAGAAACTCACCGAACTGCTTGACGAGGACGAAGCGCGTTATGATTTTGGCGGCGAAATTATTCCGTCGGCGATTGAAAAACTTAATGTTCAGGCGCATCTTTTTCAAGATTACTGGGAAGACATCGGAACGATTCGCTCATTTTACGAAGCCAATCTCGATCTTTCAGCTCCTTTGCCGAAATTCGATTTTTTCAACACCAGTGCGCCGATTTACACGCGCAGCCGTTATCTTCCGCCGTCAAAACTACACGATTGCGATATAAATAATACGATGGTTAGTGAAGGCTGTATTTTGAACGGGGTGTTTGCGAGAAATTCGATAATCGGGTTGCGAAGCCGAATTGACGACGGCGTAAAAATCGAAGATTCAATAATAATGGGAGCAGATTTTTACGAATCGTTTGATGAAATAAATGCCAAAGCGACTCAAAAAATTCCGCATATCGGCATCGGCTCAAATTCAGTTATACGCCGCGCGATTATTGACAAAAACGCCCGTATCGGCAGCAATGTGCAGCTAATAAACGAGGAAGGCGTTGAAAACCTCGATGGCGAAAACGGTTGCTACTTTATCCGCGAAGGAATTATTATCGTCCCGAAAGGCGCGGTAATTAATGACAAAACAGTGATTTGATAAATGGTGAGTGATGAATGTTAAAAATTAGAGCTTAACAATTTTAACGGAAATGTTTAATATAATTGACTCATTACCATTCACAACTTATTAAGTCATTTCTGTTTTCCGACGACATAACCGTCCCGCGCCTGAACGGTTAATCCGGCTTTGCTGACGCGCACTTTTATTTTTCGACGTTTACCTTCCTGCGCTTCATCGCCCGGATAATAGCCCAAACTGTAAAATTGTCTGAGTTCATTGGCGATATTTGAAAATGCCGCCGCCAAATTTGCGGTTGTGCCGGCTTTATAAAGACTGCCGCCTGTGCGGTTTGCCATTTCGTTTAAATATTCGTCGGCGCGTTTGTAATCTTCCGCCGAAGTTCCCTGACTGCTCGGTGTACCAACGCCGCCGGTTGGAATCGGGAAGGGAAACGGGCTATTGTTTTTTGACGGAATCGGACTCGGCTGTGTCGGCGGAATGATAACGGGTTTGTTTTTTATCGCCTGAACGTCGGCGTAAGTGTCGTATTGAATCGGAAAAACCAGCGCGTCGAGTTCCGACGCATCCCTTTCGTTTGAAAAATCACTGGCGCGTCGGCTGGTCGTGTCAACGCCGTCGGTGAACAAAACGATGGCTTTGCGTCCCTTAATTCGCTTAAATTGTTGATTGAAAATCAAATCAATCGCTTCGTAAAGGCTTGTGCCGGAAGCGACTTTGGTTGTTTTTATGGCTCGCTGCAAAACTTCACGGTCGTTAGTCGGTGAAGTCAAAACGTGAACTTCTTCGTCAAAAGAAACGACCATTACCTTATCATTCGGGCGCAGTTGAGCGATAAAAGCCATCGCCGCACTTTGGATTTCGTTGATCTTGAATGTGCTGGAATAACTCATATCCAAAACCAGCGCGACCGTAAAAGGCTGTTCTTCGTTAGAGAAAAAAGCGATTTCCTGCGGAACTTTGTCCTCTTCAACCGAAAAATCTTCTCTCGTCAAACCGCCAATAAATCTGCCGCGCTTGTCGGAAACTTTGACGGGAATCGTCACGAGTTTTGTATCAATACCGATAACATCTTCGTCGGCTGGCGTGTCAATTCTTTCGATGTTGGTCGTGTTCGGATCGTCATCTTCGACAACTTGTGGAGTCGGACTCGGCTGAGTTTGCGGCGGACGTTTATTGGCTTTTTGATTATTGGAATCCGGCGAAGCAGAACGCGATTGAGCGAAATTAGCGGTAAAGCTCAAGCAAATAAATGCCAGAGAAACGGCATAAAAAGATTTTTTCATTATAGAACCTCGACTTTATAAGTCAGAACCCTCTGCGGTAGCGGATGATTAAAGTCAACAATTGAAAAATTCTCAAAATGCAAAGTTCAACCGCCCGCTACCGCAGGCGGTTTTGACCCAGATCATTTGCCCGCGAATTTATTATCGTTTTCGCCGACGATGTAGCTGTTTTTTGCTCTGACAACTAAATTCGGACGTTTGACGCGAACGCGAATCTGTTTGCGGTCGCCTTTTTGTCCGACGGCTTCAGGATAATAACCGAGCGTATATTGACGGCGCAATTCCTCAGCGATGCCGGAAAAAGCCGCGTCGAGGTTGTAAGTCGAATCGGCATCAAAAATTCTGCCGCCGCTGTTTCGCGCCAGTTCTTCAAGATAACGGCGACCTGTTTCATATTCACCACGACTCGAACCGGCACTTCCGCCGCCGCGCGGAAATCTGCCGCCGCCAATATTTGTGTTGTCGTCGTCAATAACAATCATTCCGCCTAAAATATCGCCGAGAATTCCGCCGATTCCGCCGTTATTTCCGCCGCGCCGCCGTTGCGGATAACGCGCCGAACCGCCGCCGCCGTTTCCGCGATTCATTCCGGCGTAGGTATCATAACGAATCGGATAAAACAGTGCGTCAACTTCTTCGGTTTCGCGCACCGTGCCTTGATAAGTCGCCCGCCGCGAAGTCGTATCAACGCCGTCGGTGAATAAAACAACGGCTTTGCGACCTTCGATGCCGCGTAATTGTTGATTGATCGTGTTGTCAACCGCTTCGTAAAGACTCGTGCCGTCGCCGAACTGCGCTCTCAAAATCGCGTTTCGCAAATCGTTGCGATTATTGGTTGCACGGCTCAAAACGCGGACTCTTTCATCAAAAGAAATGACAATAACTTTATCGTCGCGCCGCAGTTGATTGACAAAAGAAATCGCCGCGTCTTGAATTTCGTTGATTTTATACTGCGTCGAAGGACTGACATCTAAAAGCAAAACAACTGTAAAAGGCACTTCTACCGAACCGAAACTGTCAATTTTCTGTTCAACGCCGTTCTCGAAAATCTGAAAATCCTGTTTTTGCAAACCGGAAATAAATCTGCCGTCGCGGTCAAGCACGGAAACGGGAAAAGTTACCAGACTGGTATCAATGCGAATGACTTCATCTTCTACAACCGGTGTTTCTTCCGTCGCGGTTGGAGTTTGCGTTTGATTATTTTTCTTATCGCCGATCAAAACCGGCGGGCGTTTGATTTGATTTGAAGAATCGTTGTTTATCGTCGGCGGTGTCGGCGAAGGCGCAACGCGCGGGCGCGTACTTCTGCTGCTTTGTGAAAACGCCGTCATTCCCAAAAGTCCGAAACAAACTAATATAAGCAAAATTTTTCTCATTTTTCGATTCTCCACGCTGAATTTTATACTTTGGGGAAAGCATTTTTTGTGATTATATTTTTGTCGTTTTAGATGCCTGAAACATCGAGAAAGTCGAAATAAAACTATCTTTTATCCAAAGTTTCGACGGCAAGTTCGTGAAATCTGCGCCGCACGGAATTGATATTGGCAAACGGAAGTTCACGGGCGTGTGTGCGGTTTGTAAGAAGAATAAAAATTCGCTCGGTTTCCGGTTCGATCCACAGCGAAGTTCCCGTAAAACCGAGATGTCCGAAACTGTCTTTTGAAAGTGCTTTAGACGCGGTTGAATCTTTTGTTTCGGCGAGTTGAAACGCAATCGAACGCGCTTCGTTCAAGCCTTTTGTAAAATTCGTGCGGAAAAGTTTGCACGTTTCAGGTTTTAGCAAAGTAGTTTGATTTGCCAGAAATTGCTGCGCGATTTTGAAAGTTTCTTCGGCAGTCGAAAAAAGTCCGGCGTGACCGGAAACGCCGTTCATAAAATAACAATTCC
>JBDTSO010000268.1:0-4748 GCA_039931085.1 Acidobacteriota bacterium
TCGAACACGATTTTGACGGGAATTCGCTGCACGACTTTGACAAAATTTCCGGTGGAATTTTCGCCCGGCAAAACGCTGAAACGCGAACCTGTTCCGGCTTGAAAACCTTCGACTTTGCCGTGAAAAGTCGCGCTCGGGTAAGCATCAATGTAAATATCCACCGGCTGACCGATTTTTATTTTTTCAATCTGCGTTTCCTTGTAATTGGCGACAATCCAAATTCCGCCCTGCGTAACCGTCAGTAGGGCTTGTTCAGCCTGCACGAGTTGTCCTTCCTGCACGGATTTGCGTGAGATATAACCGTCTTGCGGCGCGTATATTTTGGTGAAGCCGAGTTCGATTTCGGCTTGGTTGATGAGTGTCTGCGCCTGTTGGATTTGCGCCGCCGCGATGTCAACGTCGGAACGTCCGACGGCATCCTGCGCGGGCAAATTTTCCGCTCCCTGCAAACGTCCGGCGGATTCGTCGGCTTGCGAAGACGCGACATTGATTTGCGCCAAAGACTGCCGATAATCGTTTTCGGCGGAAGCGATATTACCTTTCACTTCGTCCAAACGCGCCGAAGCGACTTCGACTTGACGATTCAGCGCGTTAAGCTGCGCCTGGGCGATTTCGACTTGTTTCTGAGCCGAAACAAAATCGGCTTGTGCCGCGCTTAACTCTTTATTTGATTGTTCGAGTTTTTGACGGGAAACAATTCCGCCGTCAAAGAGTTTTTTGTCGCGCTCGTATTCGAGCCGCGCGGTTTCCGATTTGCTTTTTGCCGCGCTGACCTGCGCTTTTGCCTGTTCAATTCCCGCATTTGCTGCGGGAATCTGCGCTTGAAACTGTTTTAGATTGGCTTCGGCGGTAATGGTTTGACGACGCGCTTGTTCAATGGCGTTTTGTTTTGATGACGAAGCGAAACGGTTTTGTTCAATATCGGTTTTAGCGGTTTGCAGATTAGATTTTGCCTGACTCAAATCAGCATTGCCCGTCAAGTGCGTCAGCGAAACATTGGCTTCGGCTTTTCCGCGATTGGCAATCGCCGTCTGCAATGCGGCTTTTGCCTGCGCCAGTTTTATCTCACTTTCCTGCGCGTCGAGTTCGATCAGCAAGTCGCCTTTCTTAACGAACTGATTTTCCGTTACGTAAACTTTCGCCACGTGAGCCGAGATTTTGGGACTGACAATCGTGATATTGCCTTCAATAAAAGCGTCGTCGGTGGTTGCAAACTGCCTTGAATAAAGCCACCAGCTCAAACCGAGAATCGCGCAGACAGCGATAATACCACCGATAACGTAAATCGGAACACGAGAGCGCGGTTTTTCCTCCTCAGTCTGTTCTTCAACTACTTCTTCATCGAAAACTTCGGATAAATTTTCGTCTAAAACTACATCTTTCTCTGTTGCTGCCATAATTGGATGTGGAATTTTAACGTTGAGCAAGGATTTTGATTAAAAAATTGTAAAGTAAAAAACATTTTAAATCAATCTAAAATCTAATCGAACTAATCAGAATTCCTTATGGAGATTTCGATAAAGATTAGAACTTTAAATTCACGCGATTATAAATGTTTCTTTATTACCAAGATACATTTATTGAGGTGTGAACATTGAAAAACGAGTGTTATTTACAATTAAATTAAAAAAAAACAAACTTTTTCACAAACAGCAAATAATCTTCATTTCTAATCCTTCAAAAAAGTATTTAACTTTGGTGAAATTTAGTAGATAGTAATTTGTATTTGTATTTAAATCAACAATTTTCATCTCGTAAGGTTAGCGGCAATTCATTCTACAAAAAAGGACGACACATTGCCGTCTGTATTAACACACAAGGTTAGAATGTTTTCCAAATGTTTTGAGTTCGCGCTTCAGCGTGCGAAACCGCCGCGCTTGGCGGGCGGGCAAACTAAAGTTTGAACTCAAAACTTTTCAACCAATTTCGTCAATACACCTTCCTTTATCAACAAATAACTAGCCAACCGATTGTTATTCGTCTTCGTCGTGCGCTCTGATTCTGCCTTCGGCTTGCGCTTGTTCGATAACTTTTCCAAGCAGATTTCCCGGCAGCGGATCGTAATGCGAAAACTGCATATGATAACTGCCTCGCGCCTGCGTCATCGAGTTCAAACGTCCTTGATAATCAAGCATTTCCGACAGCGGAACTTGTGCTTTGATAACCTGCTGTTTGCCGCGCGTTTCCATTCCCTGCACGCGCCCGCGCCGTGAATTAAGATCGCCCATAATGTCGCCGGAAACTTCCTGCGGACAGAAAACTTCAACGTCCATAATCGGTTCGAGCAAGGTCGGTTTGGCTTTTTCCATCGCGTTACGAAAGGCTTTTCTGCCCGCCGCGCGGAATGAATGTTCGTCGGAATCCACGTTGTGATAACTGCCGTCAATCAGCGTAACTCTAAAATCCACGAGCGGATAACCGGCAATTGCGCCGTTTTGGGCAGCTTCGATAATTCCTTTTTCAATCGCCGGACGGAAATTTTGCGGAATCGCGCCGCCGAAGATTTTGTCAACAAATTCAAAACCGCCGCTGCGTTCGAGCGGTTCAAAGACGCATTTGCAGTCGCCGAATTGTCCGCGTCCGCCGGATTGTTTTTTGTGTCTGCCTTGGACTTCGACCTGTGCTGTAATTGTTTCTTTATAAGGAACTTTCGGCGGATGAAGCGCGACTTCCACGCCGTATTTGTTTTTTAATTTATCAACGATGGTTTCGATATGAAGCTGCCCCGAACCTGAAAGAATAAATTCTTTTGTTTGCGCGTCGCGGTCAAAATGCAGACTCGGGTCTTCTTCCAAAATTTTGTGCAGCGCGTTGGAAATTTTATCTTCGTCGGCGCGTGATTTCGGCTCAATGGCAAAGGCAATCGCGGCTTCAGGATATTTGATGTTCGGATAAACAATCGAATTTGCCTTATCGCACAACGTATCGCCGGTTTGCGTATCTTTTAATTTGACGACCGCGATAATGTCGCCGGTTTGCGCCGCGTCAACTTTATCAAGATTTTTGCCCTGCAAAACGTGCAGCGCGCCGAGTCTTTCCATCGTGTCGCGGCGCGAATTATAAACCGTCGCGTCGCTTGATACTTTGCCGGAAACGACCTTCATCACATTGATTCTGCCGGCAAACGGATCGGCAATCGTGCGGAAAACAAAGGCGGAAAAAGGTTCGTCGTTGGAATATTTGCGTAATTTGCGCTCGGTTTCTTCCGCGTCTTTAAAGCCTGATTCAGATTCGTGCGCCGCCGGATTCGGCGCGAATTCGACAATGTGGTCAAGCAAAACAGAAAGTCCGGTCAGCGTTTCAGATGAAACCGCATAAACCGGACAAAGTTTGCTTTTGGCAATCGCTCTTGAAAGATTCGGAATAATGTCGTCTTCTTCCAGAGTGCCGTATTCAAAGTATTTTTCGAGCAATTCATCGTCAGATTCGGCGACTAATTCGATAATTCGCTCGCGTGTTTTGTCAATTAAACCGCGTCCGGTTTCTGGAATCGAAATCTCCTTTGCTTTGCCGTTTTCGTCAAATTCATACGCTTTCATATGTACGACATCCACCACGCCGCGAAATTCGGTTTCCTGTCCGATTGGCAATGTGAACGGCACGATTGAACGCGCGAAACTCTCGCTCGCCGTGTCGAGCGCGTGTCCGAAATCGGCGCGTTCTTTATCTAATTTATTGATGACCATAAAACGTGGAAGAATAAATTCATTGGCGTAATTCCAAGTTTTTTCAGTCTGAACTTCGATGCCGTTCACGCCGTCAACCACAACCAGAGCGCAGTCGGAAACGCGCAGCGCGGGACGTGCGTGCGACACGAACGCCGCGTAACCGGGCGTGTCAATCAGATTGATTTTCGTGTCTTTGTATTCGAGATGCGCGAAATTGTTATTCAAAGATACTTTTCGTTCAATCGAATCTTCGTCATAATCTGTTACGGTCGTTCCTTCGCTGACTTTTCCCCAACGAGCGGTTGCTCCCGCAATGTGTAACAGCGAACTGACAAGTTGGGTTTTACCCGCGTCGCCGTGTCCAATGACAGCCAGGTTACGTATATTTTCTGTTGTAAATGCTTTCATTTTCGGCAAATTCTCCTTATTGATTAAATTTTAGGATTCCAAAACCAGTTTATAGACTTGGAATTTTTCGGACTTTGTTTAAGATCTTAAATTTATATTAACAAAGGCAGAGATAGCAAGAAGAGCGCGGATTTTGCCGTTTTTTCTATACAAAAAAGTTCTTTACAAAAAAACACTTCTAAATTAAAATACAGACAACTTATTTTTGCTCAAAATTTTAACTTTTGACAAAATATATTGACTACTTCCAACTTTCAAAATAAATTAAGGGTTACAAAAGTATGAACATATCCCAAACGACTTTCAAACGCGTTTTTATTTTTGTGCAGTTGATTTTAATTGCATTTGTTTCAATTTCAACAGTTACGGCTCAATCTAGCAGTCTTGATTTGTCTTTCAATCCTATTATTTCAAAAGACAGATATAATAACGGCAATTTGATTCAACCGAATTTTACGCTTCAGCCGGACGGTAAAATTTTGACATACGGCACTTTTCAGATTATCAATGGCGTTATCAGAACGAATATCGCAAGGCTTAATCCTGACGGAAGTTTGGATACTTCTTTTGATTGCGCGGCGTGTGATTTTTTCGTCGGCAGTGTCGTTGTGCAGCCCGACGGAAAAATTATTGTTGCGGGTTTGGTTTATTCTTCTGTCACCGGCACTTATG
>JBDTSO010000269.1:0-4748 GCA_039931085.1 Acidobacteriota bacterium
AAAATTTATAATTCCGACTTTTGTTCGTCAATTGAGTCTTCAAAAATCTGCACATTATTTCTGCCGAGGCTTTTAGCTCTATAGAGTGCTTTATCCGCCGCCGAAATTATTTCCTGCGCGTTACAAATTATTTTTGAACAACTGGCAATTCCAATGCTGACGGTAACCCGGCGCATATCAAATTTAGTTTTTTCCACGTTTTTGCGTATACGTTCGGCAATAGTTTTCGCTTCATCGAGCGTGGTCTGCGGCAGCAAAATTGAAAATTCCTCGCCTCCGTAACGCGCCGCAACGTCCGCACCGCGCAAGGTATCCTTAAATAATTTGGCAACAAGTTTTAAGGCTTTATCACCTTCGGGATGTGAAAATTTATCGTTATAAGATTTGAAATCGTCCACATCTATCATCAAAAAACTCATCGGAAAACCTTCACGATTTGATCGTTTGATTTCTTCGGCGAGACGTTCTTCGAGATACCGCCGATTCAACAGCCCCGTCAATGCGTCCGTGACCGACAACTGCTCAAACTCTCCCGCTTTGTGTTTCAACGCAGCCCGATCTATCAACACCGCTAATTGCGGCATTATCGAATTCAAAAGCTTTAAATCAAAGTTGTTATACGATTCGCCGTCCGTCTTGTCAGTCAGATTTAAGACCCCGATCCTCCGCGCTCCGATTGACAGCGGATAACTGATAAATGACTTTGAGTTGTAATTCCGTTCAACGGGCGCGACTTTCAGACCGATCTTATCGACATCTTCAATAATCAAAGGTTTCCCGACTGCCAAAACTTGACGGGCGACTCTCACTCCCAGATTATCCTTTTCCTCTTCTATCGCAGCAGCGTTCGTTCCAATTGCCGCTTTGAAAAAAAGTTTGCCGGTTTTTTCATCTACCAGCAGCAGCGAACTGCGTTCCGCCCGCATCAACTCAGCAAAAATCTGCGTCAGCTGAAGCCAGAAATCATCCGAATCAATTTCTCTCAAAATATCATTGAACTTCCGCACGGTTTGTTCCAGCCAGCCGCGCCGCTTGAGTTCTTCGCGCAGCCTTAATATCTCCAGTTCATTAGATTTTTCCGAATTTTCAATGTCAAAACTTTTCTGGATATTCTCCTTTTCAACAAATTTTTCAAGCGCATTCTTTTTATTATCGTCGAAATTCTCAATGCTTTTAACAACCGTTTCCAAATCATTTCCCACACCTTTTAACAGGACGTTTTCAAAAAATTTAGTTAGAGGGAATTTTTTCCAGTCGCCTGAAAAAGCACGTTCGGCTGCCTCCCGATAATTTGAAGTTTTGGTAAATGCTCTGCCGACAATGGCAACGAATTTAATTTTTTCATCTATTTTAACTGGCACGG
The DNA here is from genome assembly GCA_039931085.1 of Acidobacteriota bacterium. GTDB lineage: Bacteria > Acidobacteriota > Blastocatellia > Pyrinomonadales > Pyrinomonadaceae. Next base: position 1,364 of record JBDTSO010000269.1, read on the forward strand.
CGCGGCATTCTAAGCCCGCATAGCATTTGTATTCAACAGTTTTTCCGGCGCGATTTGCCATTTCAAACGCCTTCCCGCAAAATTTGTCGCATTCAGATGAAAATTCAGCCGATGAATATAAGATTTTACAAATCGAGTTGTTATTGGCTTCGTCAATTACCTTTGAATTTTCATCTACAACAATAACTGCCATCCCATTTCCATCAGCTAAATTGTTTTGAATTTCCTTCCAGATTTTTTGTTTTGCTTCTTTTTTCTTTTCCATTTGAGATTTAACCGTTTGTTAAAAGTTTTTTCTTAACGGACATTTTTTACTAAGTTAAGTATGACCAACTAAATAATCAATTGTCAGTAATTTAAAAATGTGTTGTTTTTCAATTTGACAAAGTTTGGCACACAAATTGTTGATTATACAATGAAACATAAAAAACGAATTGAATTTATACAATTTGATTTTGATGCTTTAAATACAAGGAGGTTTATATGAATAATAAATTAAACGGAAAAAAAATTGCCATACTTGCAACGAACGGCTTTGAACAAAGCGAATTATTTGAACCAAAAAAGGCATTGGAAGATGCAGGAGCGGAAGTTTCAATTGTTTCGCTCGAATCCGGTGAGATAAAAGGTTGGGACAAAAAAGATTGGGGTAAAAGCGTAAAAGTTGATTTAACGGTTGACGAAGCAAATGCTTCAGATTTTGACGCATTGCAGCTTCCGGGCGGCGTAATGAATCCAGACAAATTGAGAATGAATGATAAAGCTGTCAGTTTTGTCAAATCATTTTTTGAAGCGGGAAAACCCGTCGCCGCGATTTGCCACGCGCCTTGGACATTAATTGAAGCAGATGTCGTTAATGGAAAAACAATAACGTCTTGGGCATCCTTAAAAACAGATTTGGAAAACGCCGGTGCAAAATGGGTTGATAAAGAAGTTGTCGTTGACAATGGACTTGTTACCAGCCGAAATCCAAATGATATTCCGGCTTTCAATAAAAAAATGATTGAAGAATTTGCTGAAGGCAATTACCGGAAACAAAAGACTGCAACGCAATAATTTAATACAGGTGTGTTTGATTATATTTCAATTATGTTGTGACTGTTTGTGTTCTCTAAAGTGTTTTATTGAACTATGTTCTGCGGCACACAGATTGATTTTGATAAAGAAGATAATTAAATTAGAAATTTTGAAGCAACAAAAATGGTTTTAAATTAACTTCAAAATTCAAAAAAAGATAAAGGAGAAAAAATTATGAACAATGAAACAATGACAAACGACGACGTAATTTCAACTTTGAACGGTTTAATCGAAACCTGCAAAGACGGGCAAAACGGATTTAAAACATCTGCGGAAGGTGTAGAAAGAAGCGATTTAAAATCAACTTTTTACGAACTCGGGCAGCAACGCTCAAAGTTTTCAGGTGAATTGCAAACTTTGGTCAGAGAACTCGGCGGTGATCCCGAAAATTCGGGCAGTGTTTCAGCTTCACTGCATCGCGGCTGGATAAATATCAAATCCGCTGTTACCGGACAAGATGACGGTGCTGTTTTGAATGAAGCTGAACGCGGCGAGGATGCTGCCAAAAAAGCATATAAAGATGCGCTTGCCGAAAATCTGCCGACAAATGTAAGAACTGTCGTTCAAAAACAATCGGAAGCTGTGAATGCCGCTCATGACAAAGTGAGAGATCTTCGTGATTCGGCAAATGCCGCGACAAATTAGAATTTACAAAACAATTCTTTTTATTTAACCAAAAAAGGGAGCGAAATCTCCCTTTTTTTATTTTTTACATTTTTTTATATATTGTCTTCGATATTTGGCTTTTCCGGTGAAATTCTAATGCACGCCGCGAAATGATTAGGTTTAATCTCAACCAACAGCGGTTCTGTTTTTTTACATTCTTCAATTGCATACGGACAGCGCGTATGAAAATTGCAGCCTGACGGAGGATTTATCGGTGAAGGTACATCACCTGTTAAAATGATTCGCGTCCGTTTCGCCTCGATTGCCGGATCAGGCACGGGAACGGCGGAAATCAGAGCTTTTGTGTAAGGCATCAACGGATCGCTATAAACTTTTTTACCGTCGGCGAGTTCGACAATTTTGCCGAGATACATTACGGCAACCCGGTCGGAAAGATGGCGTACGGCGCGTAAATCATGCGAGATGAACAGATATGTCAATTTTTTTTCAGCTTGAAGTTTTTCCATCAAGTTCATAATTTGAGCTTGAATAGAAACGTCTAAAGCGGAAATCGGTTCATCGGCAACTATAAACTCAGGGTCAACTGCTAAAGCCCGCGCAATGCCGATGCGCTGCCGCTGACCACCGGAAAATTCGTGCGGATAACGCTTGATAAAACGGCGGCTCATTCCGACAGTTTCCATCAACTCCTTGACAATTTCCTCAACATCTCTACCGTTAGCCAAACCGAATGTGCGAATTGGTTCGCCGATGATATTTCCAACCGTCATTCTTGGATTGAGCGAAGCGTACGGGTCTTGGAAAATCATTTGCAGATTTTTGCGTTCTTCGCGCATTTGATTGTTTGAAAGATTCGCCAAATCTTTGCCCTGATAAAAAACCTGTCCGCCCGTCGGCTCTGTTAATCGCAAAATTGCTTTACCAAGAGTAGATTTTCCGCAACCGGATTCGCCGACAAGTCCTAAAGTTTCGCCTTTTTTAATGTCCAAAGTTACGCCGTCAACGGCTTTGACAACGCGGGGAACTTTGCTTCCACCCGTGATTTTGTCTAAAAAACCGCCGCCGCCCAAACTAAAATGAACTTTTAGGTTTTTTAAGGAAAGTAAATTATTTCCGTTTGTTTCTGGCATTAAATTTATTTGTTCTCCTGTAAAGATTCGGCGTAAACTTCTTTGGCAAAATGGCACAGCGAATGATGATTTTCGTTGATTTGAACAAACGGCGGAAATTCCTGCACACAGATTTCCTGCGTCCTTTCGCATCGTTCGGCAAACGGACAACCCGGCGGCAGATGGGCGACATCAGGCGGAAGTCCCGGAATTTGATAAAGTTCCGTGCCTTCTTCGTGCGCCGGATCAGGAACGCTTCTCAGCAGACCTTTCGTATATGGATTTGCCGGAGTCGCAAAAAGTTCCGCCGTCGGCGCGGTTTCAAAAACTTTGCCGGCATACATCACGATAATTTTTTCGGTCATTCCGGCGACCACACCTAAGTCGTGTGTGATTAAAATAACGCTTGCGCCGAACTCGGCTTTTAACTTTTTGATTAGTTCGAGAATCTGCGCCTGAATTGTAACGTCCAAAGCAGTTGTCGGTTCATCTGCAATAAGCAGTTCGGGTTGACAGGATAAAGCCATCGCAATCATTACGCGCTGACGCATTCCGCCGGAAAATTCGTGCGG
>JBDTSO010000270.1:0-4738 GCA_039931085.1 Acidobacteriota bacterium
CGCCGCACTTTCGGCATTTAAAAAACTTCACGACATTGAAGCCGGAATGCGAATTCTGGAACACGAAATGGCTGAAAATGTAAGCGATGAAATTTTGAATAAATACGCGGAATTGCAAATTGAATTTGAACACGAAGAAGGTTTTACCTACACCGCCAAAGCCGAAGCGATTCTTTTGGGTTTGGGTTTTACGAAAGAAATGTGGCAGCTTGAAACTGAACATCTTTCCGGCGGACAAAAAAACCGGCTCGGCTTAGCCAGACTTTTGCTGTCAAATCCTGATGTGCTTTTGCTGGACGAACCGACCAATCATCTCGACGTAATGGCGGTTGAATGGTTGGAGAATTTTTTGCAGACTTTTGAAAAATCTTTTGTAATTATTAGCCACGACCGTTATTTTCTTGACCGAACCTGCCGCCGAATCGTCGAAATCGAGCGCGGCAAAGCTGTCAGTTACAAAGGAAACTATTCGCAATTTCTTGTTGAACGCGAAGAACGGCGCGAACAGCAGCAGCGCGAATATGAAAATCAGCAGTCGTACATTGCCAAAAATGAAGAATTTATTCGTCGTAATCTTGCCGGACAAAAAACGAAAATGGCAAAATCACGGCGCACGATGCTCGAAAAACTCGAACGAGTAGATGCCGTTATCGCCGACAGATCGAGCGGAAATTTTAATCTCAAAAAAATAGAACGCGCCGGTTCAAATATTTTAACGGTCGAAGATTTAGCCATCGGTTACGGCGAAAATGTTTTGGCGGACGACATAAATTTTTCACTTCTTCGTGGAGAATGTTTGGGAATCATCGGCGGAAACGGCACTGGAAAAACAACTTTTCTCAAAACTATTTTGGGACAAATCCGCGAACTAGACGGAAAGTTAATCTGGGGAACGAAAACCGACATCGGCTATTATTCACAGCAGCTTGAAGAATTAGACGAGAGAAACGAAATTATCGGCGAACTGCGCCGCGTCGCGCCGTTGGCGGAAAATGGCGTGCTTCGTTCGTTTTTAGCCAGATTTTTATTCGTCGGCGAAGATGTGTTCAAGCGTGTTTCGGATTTATCGGGCGGCGAAAAGGGAAGACTCGCGCTGGCAAAATTAATTTATTCACAAAAAAATGTGTTGATCCTAGATGAACCGACGAATCATCTGGACATTCCTTCGCGCGAAGCTCTCGAAGACGCTTTGGGCGAATATGAAGGAACAATTATCACAGTCAGCCACGACCGATATTTTCTCGACCAGATTTCAACGCAGATTTTTTCGTTTGAAAGCGACGGAGAAAATGAAATTTATAACGGCAATTATTCGGAATTTCACGAATGGAAAGAGATGCAAAATTCAGAATTTAAAATTCAAAGTATCCAAAATTCAAATAGAGAAAATCCGAACTCTGAAAGAGAAACAAAAACGACTACGAAAAAGGAACAAAAATCACATTTAAGTAAAAATCAGCAGCAAAAAATTGAACAAAGGATAAAAGAAATCGAAAAAGAAATTCCGGTTTTAGAAGAATCATTATCGAACTTTACAATTCAAATGAACGCGCCGGAAATCATTTCCAATCACAAAAAATTGAATGATGTTTCGGTCAAATATAAGAAAACTGAAGCTAAAATCCAAAATCTTTACGCAGAATGGGAAGATTTATTGAAAGATTAAAAGTTTTTAATATTGGAATAACTTTTCAAGATTAACTTTCCATTCGGTAATTTGGTGCTTCTTTGGTGATAATGACATCGTGAACGTGCGATTCGCGCAAACCTGCCGATGTGATGCGGATAAATCGGGCGTTTTCCTGCATTTCGCCGATATTTTTACAGCCCGTGTAACCCATTCCCGAACGCAAACCGCCAACTAACTGTGTAACCATTTCCGCTAAAGTTCCTTTATAAGCGACGCGTCCTTCGATTCCTTCCGGCACATATTTTGAATCGGAAACCGTCATTTCCTGTGCATATCTGTCGGAAGAGCCTTGTTTCATCGCGCCGATTGAACCCATTCCGCGATAGGTTTTGAATGAACGCCCCTGAAACAAAATGACTTCACCCGGAGCTTCTTCCGTGCCGGCGAACAGCGAACCGATCATTACACAATCCGCGCCCGCAACAATTGCTTTGGCGACATCGCCGGAAAATTTTACGCCGCCGTCGGCGATAATCGGAACACCGGAATCTTTTGCTGCTTTGACACATTCATCAATTGCCGTAATTTGTGGAACGCCCGCGCCGGTTACGACGCGCGTTGTGCAAATCGAGCCGGGTCCGATTCCAACCTTCACCGCGTCAACTCCGGCATCAATTAAGGCTTTTGTTGCGTCGGCGGTGGCGACGTTTCCGGCGACCATTTCAACATCGGAAAATTTCGCTTTAACTTTTTTAATGGCTTCAATCACTCTCGAACTGTGTCCGTGCGCGGTGTCAATGACGATTGCGTCAACCCGCGATTCAATCAAAGCGGCGGCGCGTTCCATAAAATCTCCGGTCGCGCCGATTGCCGCCGCAACGCGCAGTCTGCCGAGTTCGTCTTTGGCGGCATTCGGATATTTAATGGCTTTTTGAATGTCTTTAACGGTGATTAAACCTTTCAAAAGTCCTTCATCGTCAACGACCAGCAATTTTTCAATACGATGTTTTTGCAGTTTTACTTTGGCTTCATCCAAAGTCGTGCCAATCGGGACGGTTACAAGCGGCTGTTTGGTCATAACTTCCGAAACCGGCACGTCAAAACGAGTTTCAAAACGTAGATCGCGGTTGGTAATAATTCCGACAAGCAAATTATTTTCATCAACCACCGGAACGCCGCTGATTTTAAAGCGTTCCATCACCGATAAAGCGTCGGAAACCGAAGCGTTATTACGAATCGTAACGGGGTCAACAATCATTCCCGATTCCGAGCGTTTAACTTTGTCAACTTCTTCGGCTTGGCGTTTGACGGAAAGGTTTTTATGAATAACACCGATTCCGCCTTGCTGGGCAAGTGCGATTGCAAGCAAGGCTTCCGTTACCGTGTCCATTGCCGAAGAGCATAGCGGAATATTAAGACGAATGTTCCGCGAAAACTGCGTTGAAACGTCGGTTTCACCCGGTAAAATATCAGAAAATGCCGGAACTAACAAAACATCATCGAAAGTTAGACCTTCTTTTATTTCTTCAACTAACATAATTTTTATCGTAAATCGTAAATCGTAAATCGTAAATCGTAAATCGAAAGACAAAATCTGTCTTGATATCAATTATTTTATAAACTTCCTTTAAATTACAAAAGCCCGCATTTCAAGCGGGCTTGTCAACTCTATATGCTGTAAAATCTTTTTTTTCAGTTTGCAAAACAAACGCATAAATTTATTATCTGGCTGAAGTATTAGCATTTGTATTTGAATTGCCAAAGGTAATTTCGCCGTTTTGCCAAATCTGTTCGATATTATCCTTATTGATTTCAAATTCAATTATTGTTCGATTTGGTTTGTCGGGCGCGGAAGGCAATTTTATTTGTTTGTCGTTAATTGTCAATTGCGCGTTTTGCGCCAGAGATTTGGCAAAACCGAGTTTTAAACTTTCGTTTGGTTCAAAATTAGCCGGTTTTTCAGATGTTACCAAAGCATTTACCTTTTTGCCGTCGCTGGTCGAAGCCAGCGAAATCGGACTGCCGGAAGTTTTGAATTCTACTTTCAAATCGCTCATTAACGGGACATTTGAAGGTGTCGGAGTTGCGCCAGCAGTATTTGAATTAGCATTTACGTTCGCCGAATTGTTTGTGTTATTCGAATCATTTGCCGTTGTCTGAATCGGATTTTCCTGAATATATCTGACAAGAGCCAAAATTCCCCACGTCATCAAACCCAAAATCACGACGGCAACAATAATGGTCGGGATAGATGATGATGAAACGCGGTCGTCGGTTAACACTTCGGGACGATAAGTTTTGGGGTCTTCTTCCTGAGAACCTTGCTGTTCCGAAATAAGCCGCGAATAGTCTTGTAAAGCCTCTTGTTCATCAACTCCGACATACTTGGCAAATGATTTTACAAAACCTTTATTGAAAATTCCGCCGGGCAGAATTCGATAATCGTCATTTTCGATTGACTCGATATAAAGCGGAGAAATGCGGGTTTGTTCAGCAACTTCGCTGATAGTTATATCACGCGCTTCACGTGCCTGCCGCAGTTTTTCGCCTAGAGTTTGGGACATTTTGTGTTTATTTTTAGACCTAAAACGATTTGCCAACCGAAAATGATTGTAAAGTTGAAATATATCGTTGATAAAGTGAAAATGTCAATTCTTTAAACTGTTTTATGATAAAGTTTCGCGCTTGATTATTGTATGTAGTGCGTGTTACGTTAAGGCTTTGTCATATTCTTGAATCAAAATTAACAAACAAACTTGAAAGTGAGGAACTAATTAATGTCTCTTGAAGCACTCGGAATGGTTGAAACAAAAGGATTTGTCGGCGCCGTCGAAGCGGCGGACGCGATGGTTAAATCCGCTAATGTCCAATTAATCGGCAAAGAATACATCGGCGCGGGTTACGTGACGATTTTTGTGCGCGGCGATGTCGGCGCGGTCAAAGCGGCGACGGACGCAGGCGCGGCGGCGGCGCGGCGTGTCGGTGAACTGATTTCGGTTCACGTCATTCCGCGTCCGCACGGCGAAGTCGAAAGAGTGTTGCCGAAAGGTGTCGGTTACAGTCCCGATGAAAAAGCGATCCAAGGCGGTTCACGCGGACAACTCGGCG
>JBDTSO010000271.1:0-4737 GCA_039931085.1 Acidobacteriota bacterium
GTTTTTTTCGACCGCATTTTGCAAAGCCGCATCGGAAGTAAAAAGATTGTAATTTTCCAAAATCGGCGGCTGATTCAAAGACACGCCGAAGTCGAATTCGGAATGTTTCATAAATATCCTTTTTCCGTCAGTCTTTTCGTCATTTCCGCGCCGAGTTTTCCAAGTGCGTTCGCCGGACGAATCATCACTTCAAAATCAATGATTTTCCCGTCTTCATTAAATTCGATAAGATCAACGCCGCGCAGATTAAATTCGCCGATTCGCGCGGCAAATTCCAGACACGTCAGATTTTTGTCGAAAATCTCACGAATGTATTGAAAATCTTCAAACACTTCCGTCACCGTCGTCAAAATCGCTGCCGCCATCATTTTGCCGTGCTTAGGTTTCCAGACAAACGGCGAATGAAATTTTACGTCGTCAGCGAGAATTTCATGCAGAATTTCTGCGTTTTTTGTTTCGATAAATTGATGCCAGAGCGCGATTTGCGTCGAAAAGTTTTCTTTCATAAGATTGTTGTGTAATGCTGTAAAAATTATTTTCGGAATTATATCAAAATGCAGTTTATCTTTTTAACGATTTTCGGTTTCGTCGCCGTCGAAATTTTTTCATACGCCGCACATCGGTTTTTATTTCACGGTGTTTTATGGAAAATTCATCAAACGCATCACACAGCGCGAAAAGGCGCATTTGAATTGAATGATATTTTTTCCTTAATCTTTGCGCTTTTTTCGATTTTTCTGATGATTTTCGCCGAAAAGCCTTTCGCTTATTCGATTGCTTTTCCGATTGGTTTAGGCATTTCGATTTACGGTTTTATTTATTTTATCATTCACGATTTTTTCACGCATCGCCGGTTTTTGCCTTTCAAATCAAACAGTAAGTTATTACTGATAATCCGCGCCGCGCATCAGCGGCATCATCAAACGACCGAAAAAATCGGTATCGCGCCGTATGGATTGTTCATTTTTGATTACGCTCAGTTCAGCGAAAAAATTTCCGCTGCGAAAACGAAAAAAGCGGAAGCTAAAACTATACAACTTCCGCTCTGATAAATTTTTTTAACTTAAAACCTAAGACGGGGAAGCGATTTTAACTTTTTCGCCGCTTTCGGTTTGCGGAATTTCGACGGCAAACGGCTGTTTCTTTTCAAAAGTTTCGGTCAACGATTTTGCAGCAGGCGTAAGTTCGACTTTTGAAGAAAGGATGCGCGAAACTCTTTTCGGAAGGAGCATCGGCGCAATATTGGCGATTGATTCCGCTAACGCCGCGAGATTGCCGCCGCCCGACCAATGTTCGTTCAAAACTCTTTCATCGGTGCGGCTAATCAATCGAATGAGCGTCAAGGCGACTAAATAAATATCGTCAACTTGTCCGGCAAACGGAATAAAATCAGGAATAAAATCGAACGGCATTATTACATAAGCGATTGCGCCGACGACCAGAAATTTTTCCGTCGAAGGAACTCGTTTGTCCGTTAAAAGTTTGCCGAAAAGTTTTACCAAATTCGGCAAAAACATCAGCAGATTTCTCATTCTGTCTTTTAATTCCGATTTTTCTTTGCGTGTCGGTTTAACGATTTTTTCTGATTTGGCTTCGGTCATTTTGTTTGCTCCTTTTTTTGTTTCATTCAGTCTAAGAAATATCCCGTCGTTTGTCCAAGTTTTCACAGGTAAAAATTGTATGATAAATTCATTAAAAAGAATATGATACTCGAAAAAATCAGACAGCGGGCTTCGGAAAATATCCGACATATAATTTTGCCCGAAGGCGAAGATGCCAGAACACTTTCCGCAGCGGAAATGTGCGCCCGCGACGGAATCGCTAAAATTACCGTCATCGGCGACGAAGAAAAAATCCGCGATCTGGCGCGGCAGACAAATACCAACTTGAATGGCGTGGAGATTCTCGACCACCGCAAATCAAACGAATTCGGCAAGATTGCGACGTTTTATCACGAACTGCGCCGCGCCAAAGGTGTAACTTTGGAAGAAGCCGAACAAACCGTTAAAGACGCGCTTTATTACGGAAATCTTTTAGTAAAATTGGGCAAAGCCGACGGTTCGGTGGCGGGCGCGACAAACACGACGGCGCACACAGTCGCCGCCGCGCTGCGCTGCATCGGCGTTCGGCAGGATTTCAGAACGGTTTCGTCGTTTTTTTTGATGGTCGTTCCCGATAAAAAATTCGGACACGAAGGCGCGATGATTTATGCCGATTGCGGCGTAGTTATTGACCCGAACGCGGCTGAGCTTGCCGAAATCGCCATCGCTTCGGCTGATTCGTGCCGCGCTCTTTTAAGTGTCGAACCGAAAGTTGCGATGCTTTCGTTTTCGACCAAAGGCAGCGCGAAACATCCTTTTATTGACAAAGTTGTCGAAGCGACGAAAACCGTCCGGGCGCGTTTTCCCGAACTAGAAATTGACGGCGAATTGCAGGCTGACGCGGCGTTGATTCCGTCGGTCGCCGCGTCAAAAGCAAGCGGTTCGAGCGTCGCCGGACAAGCCAATGTGCTGATTTTTCCCGATTTGAATGCCGGAAATATCGCTTACAAATTAACCGAAAGGTTAACCGGCGGCACGGCAATCGGTCCGATTCTGCAAGGTTTGGACAAACCCTGCAACGACCTTTCGCGCGGCTGCAAGGCGGAAGATATTGTTGATGCGGTGGCGATTACGGCAGTTCAATCGCAGGCGCGAAAATAAACCGCAAACGTCTCGCTCTTCTGCGAGCAGACATCTTTTCAGTTGTTGTTTTTCGCGCTTCGTTGTAACCTTTAAATGTTAAAATAATTATCATCAATGAATCCGCTCAAAAAATTTTTACTTGAATTGCAGGAGATTACTTATTTAATAATTTCCGCTTTCATCGGCGCGTTTAAAAAGCCGTATTATCTGGCAGATTTGGTTAAACAAATGGATTTGATCGGTGTCGGTTCACTGCCGATAGTTTTGCTGACCGGACTTTTCACGGGCGGCGTGATCGTTTTGCAGACGTTTCCCACGTTTCAGTTTTACAGTATTCAGGATCAGGTCGGCAGATCGGTGGCGACTTCGCTGATGCGCGAACTCGGTCCGGTTCTGACCGCTTTGATGGTTTCCGGGCGCATCGGTTCGGCAATTTCCGCCGAACTCGGCTCGATGGTCGTGTCGCAGCAGATTGACGCGATGCGTGCGCTCGGCACTGATCCGAATCGCAAACTCGTCGCGCCGCGAATTTTCGCTTTGATTTTGATGCTGCCGTTTTTGACGGTGGCGGCAGATGTCTTTGGAATCTTCGGCGGCGGTCTGGTCGCTTCGGGCATTTTTAATCAGGATTCGAGCGTTTTTATCGCTTCGGTTCGCAACGGAATCAGCGTTGATGATATTATCGGCGGGATTATCAAACCAATTGTTTTCGGTTTGATAGTCGGCAGCATCACCTGTTACAAAGGTTTGACGACGACGGACGGCACGGTCGGTGTCGGGCGTTCGACGACGAGCGCGGTCGTTCTGTCTTCGATTGTAGTAATTATTTTTGACTTTTTTCTGTCGCGGGCAATAAACTCTATCTTCGGCATCAAATATATTTAACTTTAAAATTATTGAAATTTATGGCTTTGGCGGAAACTGTCGAAAATAAGGAAGTCGGTGAAAACATTGAAGAAATACTCGAACCGACTGATTTGGAAGAGGCGATTGACGAACCGGGCAGAATTATTCCGGCGATTGAATTTCGTGATGTACATTTGTCCTTCGACGATAAAAAAATTCTCGACGGTTTGAGTTTTATTGTCCGGCGCGGCGAAACAAAAATTATTTTAGGGCGCAGCGGCGGCGGAAAATCAACGATTATCCGGCTTATTTTAGGACTTCTCAAACCCGATTCGGGGCAAATTTTTATTGACGGCGAAGAAATCAGCGATTACAGCGAAGTCAAAATGATGGACGTTCGCAAAAAAATCGGGATGGTTTTTCAGGAAGGGGCGCTTTTTGATTCGCTTTCGGTTTATGATAATGTTGCCTATCGCCTGCACGAGCAAAGAGTTGACGAAATTGAAGTTGAAAAAGAAGTGCGGCGAATGCTGCAATTTGTTCAACTCGAAGACGCGATTGATAAAATGCCGGCGGAATTGTCCGGCGGAATGCGGCGGCGCGTCGGTGTCGCCCGCGCTCTGATTGGCGATCCGCAAATCGTTCTGTTTGACGAGCCGACTGCCGGACTCGACCCGCCGACCGCTCGAACGATTTGCGAACTCGCCATAAAATTACGCGATTTGGAAGACGTTTCTTCGATTTTTGTAACGCACGAGATGAACAACCTCGAAATTCTCGCCTCCGAATACGCGATAGTCAACGAAGAAGGCGAAATAATTTTTGAAGTCGAAGGCGAAAAAATTTGTCTGATCAACACCGAAATTATTATGCTCAAACAAGGTCAAATAATTTTTAGCGGCAAAGATGAAGAACTTTCCGCATCAAAAGACGAATATATTCAAAGATTTTTACGCGGAAAATGAATTAGTCTTTTGTCCTTTGTTTTTGACATTGATTTTGAATTGGTATTAGCTGAGCATTTACAAAGGACTAAGGACAAAAAATATGCCACCAACCCAGAGAACTTTAAGTTTCAGCCAATTACGAGTCGGTCTTTTTGTGCTTCTCGGACTTGTTATCTTGGCGTTTTTGATTCTCAACGCCACCGGAGAATTTAATCCGTTTGAGAAAAAATTCCAATTGCGAGCGCGTTTTGCCGATGCCG
>JBDTSO010000272.1:0-4736 GCA_039931085.1 Acidobacteriota bacterium
GCGTCCGGCGAATGGCAGGGTTATCAAGATCAGGATTTTGTCGCCGTTATTGATTTGCAAAAGGAAACGACGATCAATAAAGTAGGCGGCGGATTTCTGCAGGATGCGCGATTTTGGATTTGGATGCCGACGCACATCGAATTTGAAGTTTCCGACGACGGAGAAAATTTCAGAAAAGTCACCGACATTAAAACCGATGTCGCCGTCGAAGATATGACTTCGACGATTAAAAATTATATACAGGAAATATCGCCCGTAAACGCGCGTTTTGTCAGAGTTAAAGCCTTTAATTTGGGCAAAATTCCGGCTTGGCATCCGGGCGCGGGCAATGACGCTTTTATTTTTGTGGACGAGATTTTTGTTGAATAAACTTTTTAGTTTATAGTTTCGGAAATTTCTTCCATCGGCTGCATTTCGGCGATATTTCCCGTATCTGTAACAATCAGCGGAAATTCTTCGAGCAAAACCGTATTTGCCAGCGTTTGCACCCAATATGTTCCGGCAGTCGGAAAGACGATGTTGACAAAAAAGCTGACGTTATCGGAAAAACCGCCCTGCGCCAGTTCGATGTTTGTCGGCTGCGAGGTAACGATTGTGGTTACTTTGTCGGGTGAAACGATGCGAACTTCGGTCTGATGCTGTCCTTCGCCGCGCCAATGATTGACGACGGCGAACTTTATCAGCGAAATCGGCAGTTTTTCAACCATTATATTTTGAAAAACACCCATCAGCGATATTTTGTTGCCCATTTCCAGCCGCACGTCGTCGCATAAAAGAGTGTAGATAAGTTGTAAATTTTGTGTTGTCATAATTTTTATTGCAAAAGCGCAAAACCCGTGAAAAAATTAAACTTGTTTTGACCTAAAAAGATTTAATTCAAACCGGTTTTCATAATTTTGAATTCCGACATTTTCATCTTTAATTTAGTTTATTCAAATTTTGGCTTTTCCTTTCGCAATGGTCAAGGTTATAATATCGGAAAAACTAAAGGACGAAGTATGAAAGATAAAAGATGAACAAAACAGTCAAAAAATTTGTCTTATTTATTCTTTAACTTTCATCACAAAAAATTATGATGTGGTATGTTCTAATTGGTCTTTCGTTGTCTTTGGCGGGTGTCGCCGGTCTGCAATTCTTCTATCTGGTCTATATGGAACGAATGGATCGTGAACATAAAAAACGCATTCACGAACTCGAACGCCACACTAAATATCTGACGCATCGGCTCAACGATGCCGAACAGCAAATTTCCGAGCAAAACAATGTTTTAGAAAATCTTTTTGATGATTTTGACGAAGAAGAACTGGAAGACGAAGTTTGGGCGGACGTTATCGAAGACCGATAATCTGCAAATTTTTAATCCGTAAAATTAATAATCGTCGCGCCGCGCCCGCTTGAAAATTCGGGCGCGTTTTTAAATGATTTGACGAAATCCGTTTCCGCCAAAACTTTTCTGACAATTTCTCTCTGCACGCCGATTCCTTTACCGTGAATTACTTTCACCAGCCGAAAACCTTTTTTATATGCTTCCTGTAAGTATGTTTCGACGACGGATTTGACATCTTTCGGACTGAAAGCGTGCAAATCGAGCGAATCGGTAATTTCAATTTCAAAAGGTTCGGGAAACGGATTATTCAGATCAAGATCGTCAAATTCATTCATGATTTCAGATTACACCGGAAAATATCAAAAGGATATACAGCTTATTATACCAAAACCAATTGAGAAGGTTTGCTATGCAGGTCAGAACCGTCTGCGGTAGCGGACGGTTTAACTTAGCGATTTGAGCCGTTTATCAAAAGTTCAAAAGATAATCTTCAACCGTCCGCTACCGCAGACGGTTCTGACTTAAAACACCAATTAAAATGGTTTTGGTATTATTGCATTTTTTTCTGCGGATTTGCGGAAAACTCAGGATAAGATTATAAAATTAAAATAAATAAATTTTTGAGGAGTGAAAATATGCAGGAAATTACCGCAACAGAATTGAAACAAAAAATGGACAACGGCGAAAACATTCAACTGATTGATGTGCGCCAGCCCGACGAATACGAATTTGCCAAAATTGAAGGCGCAAAACTTATTCCGCTCGGCGAAATTATGAACCGAATGGACGAAATTGACGACACAAAAGAAGTGATCGTCCAATGTAAATCCGGCGGACGCAGCGGCAGAGCCATTGAAGCGATGCAGAGAGCCGGTTATAAGGGCGAATTGAAAAACTTAAAAGGCGGCATCACGGCGTGGTCAAATGAAGTTGATTCAAGTATTCCTAAGTATTAAAAGTTAGTATTTTCAATGCTTCTGAAAAAGCATAAAATCGCTCTATAACAAAGAACCGATTTTATGCTTTTTCAAACTATTCATTTTTGAACAATTTTAATCCTTCAGCCTGAGCCTCAAGCGTTTTATCAAAATCCTTTTTCGTATGCACGGCGGAAATAAAACACGCTTCAAACTGCGACGGCGGCAAGTAGATTCCGCTTTCGAGCATTGAATTGAAATACTTGGCAAATTTGCTTGTGTCGGAAGTTTTCGCCGAATCAAAATCGGTAACTTCCTCGTCGGTAAAAAACAACGTGAACATTGAACCGCAAGTGTTCAAAGTGTAATTCAAACCCAATTTACGAAGATTATGTCTGATGCCCTCGTAAAGATACACGCAAGATTCTTCCAGATCCGTATAAAAATCCTCGTCTTCGTCAATCGCCTTCAAAGTTTCGAGTCCGGCAGTCATCGCCAGCGGATTTCCAGACAAAGTTCCGGCTTGATAAACCGCACCTGATGGTGCAATCATTTCCATAATATCGCCGCGCCCACCATAAGCTCCGACCGGCAAACCGCCGCCGATGATTTTTCCGAACGTCGTCAAATCCGGCGCGATATTGTAAAGTTCCTGCGCTCCGCCTTTTGCCAGCCGAAATCCGGTCATCACTTCATCAAAAATCAAAACTATTTTTTCGTCCGTGCAAACGTCGCGCAATTTCTGCAAAAATTCCGCGTCCGCTTTGACCAAACCCATATTTCCAGCGACAGGTTCGATAAAAACGGCGGCGATTTCACCTTTGTTGCCTTCGATTAATTCATAGACCGATTCGATATTGTTAAATTTCGCATTGAGCGTATCTTTCGCCGTTGATTTCGTTACACCCGGCGAATCCGGCAAACCGAGCGTCGCCACGCCCGAACCGGCTTTTGACAAAAACGAATCGCCGTGTCCGTGATAACAACCTTCAAATTTGATAATTTTTTCTCTATTCGTAAAACCACGCGCCAGCCGCATCGCGCTCATCGTCGCTTCCGTTCCCGAATTGACCATTCGCACGATTTCCACGGACGGCACGAATTTTTTAATCAGCTTGGCAAGTTGAATTTCCTTGACATTGCTCGCCCCGAAACTCGTCCCGCGCATCGCCGATTTTTGAATCGCTTTGATCACATCCGCCTGCGCGTGTCCGAGAATCATCGGACCCCAAGAGCCGATATAATCAACAAACTCATTGCCGTCAACATCCCAAATCTTCGAGCCTTTTGCCTTTGCAATATAAAGCGGATCGCGCCCGACGGATTTAAACGCCCGAACGGGAGAATTCACGCCGCCCGGAATATGTTTTTTTGCTTCCTCGAAATATTTACTGCTTTTTGTTGTATTCATTTTTATAAATCAATGTTTAACCACAGATTTTCACAGATAGACACAGATTAATTGGGATAAAATAAGTAAACCGATTATCTTGAAACACTAAGTTAGAAGTTATTAAAAATCCAAGAATAAATAGCTTTTTGTGCGCTGAAAAGATGTCTTCCCCAATGAATTTTGAAGTTAAACTTCCATTGCCAAATTGCCTCTGAAATATGACCTGCATCATAAAATAACAATCCACGTTTGATGTCGCGGTAAATGTCCGCCAAATCTTCGGAAAGCAAGGCAAAAACCGTTTCATTTTCTTCGGCTTTAGTTGGATCAAAAACCATTAAATATTCATTAATCGGCAAATTTGAAAATTTATCCATTACAGCTTTCCATTCTTCAGTTGAAACATCTTTAATTTCAACATCATCCTCAAACTCATCGTCAGGCAAATCCAAAACTGAAAGACAAAGTTCCGCTAAAATTTTCTGCGCTGTTTGCACATCATTGTTAACTTCAACAGAAGAATTTTCTGCCCAATCACAATAGCGGCGAACAATTTTAGAAAAATTCTCAACTTTTGTTTTTGTTTGTTTGTCCATCAGTTCGCTTCATTTTATTATAAATTTAAATTCTTTTTAAAAATCCGTGTTCATCTATGAAAATCTGTAGTTTCAAAATTCCTAAACCGATTTAATAGCCTCTTTTGCAAAATAAGTAATAATCACATCTGCGCCCGCGCGTTTGATTGCCGTTAGATTTTCCAACATCACTTTTTCGCCGTCAATCCAACCTTTTTCGGCGGCGGCTTTTATCATCGAATATTCGCCGCTGACGTGATACGCCGCAATCGGCACATTAAAATTGTCCTTCGTGCGGCGGATAATATCAAGATAGGAAACGGCGGGTTTTATCATCACGATGTCCGCGCCTTCGGCAATGTCCAAAGCGATTTCGCGCATCGCTTCGTCGGAATTTCCAAAATCCATTTGATAAGATTTACGGTCGCCAAACTGCGGCGCACTTTCGGCGGCTTCTCGAAACGGACCATAAAGAGCCGACGAATATTTTGCCGAATAAGCCATAATCGGCGTTTCCTGAAAAC
>JBDTSO010000273.1:0-4728 GCA_039931085.1 Acidobacteriota bacterium
TGGACTGTTTCAAATCCTTTAAAATTGACTGATAACCCGGATTATACGAGACGATGAGCATAAATTCCGGCGGTGCTTCGATGACCGTGCCGCGTTTTTCAATCGGCAGACGGCGGCGGTCGTCGGTCAGCGGGTGAATAATAACGACCGTATCTTTGCGAGCTTCGACCACTTCGTCCAGATAACAAATCGCGCCGTTTCTGACGGCGGTCGTCAGCGGTCCGTCGTGCCAGACGGTTTCGTCGCCTTCGAGCAGAAATCTGCCGACCAAATCCGTCGAAGACAAATCTTCGTGACACGCGACCGTAATCAGCGGACGATTCATCTGATACGCCATATATTCGACAAATCTGGTTTTCCCGCAACCGGTCGGACCTTTCAGCATCACGGGCAGTTTCGCCGCGTAAGCCGCTTCAAAAAGCCCGACTTCCTGACCGACGGGTAAATAGTAAGGTTCGTTTTCAACTCTGTATTTTTCGACTGCTAATTCCATAAATAATTATTTTTCAACTGTATAAATGCAAATAATAATCTTAACATTCACGCGAAATTGATAGCAAATAAGCGTTTTTTAAAATACGGAAGTCCGCACAAAGTAAGGGCGTTTTCATTTATGCCCTTACTTTGTGCGGACTTCCGCAAAATTGAATGCAATTATTTTCGACCGGGAATCATCCGCATCACACGATTTATTATATCCCGCGCTTCTTTAACGCGAAATAATGCCGCGATTAGAAAATAAGTGATGCCGTAGGGCGTGGCGACGAGAAGTGCGATTATGGTCGAATGCAGCGCAGAACCGATTGCCAGTTTGACCGCCCAGCCAATGCCCGCGCCGATGATCGCCGCCGTCCAGAGTTTCGCCGTGAAAAACAGCGGCAGACCGGTTTTGCCGATTTTGCCGTTGAGCGCACGGCGCAACAACAGAAATTCGACCCAACCCGCGATGCCCGCCGTCAGCGTCAAACCGACTGTTCCCCATTGAATTTCGAGTCCGAGCAGCGGCGGCACATAAATCGCCGCAGAATAGCCGAGAATTATTGTCAACGCGACTCTGATAATCGCAAATCTGAGCGGTGTGCGCGTGTCTTTAATGGCATAGAACGTCGAAGAATAAAGCCGTCCGAGCGTCGAAGCCATCAACCCGACCGACGCGCCGGCGAGTGTTCCCCAAACGAACATCACGTCGCGGTCGCCGAATTTTCCGACTTTGTAAACCGAAGCCGCCAGCACGTCTCCGAACGCCAGAAATGCCATTGACGACGGCACGATAAAAACCGCAATGCGTTTCAATCCTGCATCGAGCCGGGCGCGAAGCTGTGATGAAACTTCCACATCGTCGCCGAGCGCACTCGCCATTGCGGGCAGTTCCGCCGCCGAAATTGACATTCCGAACAGGCTGACCGGCAGCGTGTAAAGGCTCTGCGTATATTGCAAAAGCGCAGTCGGACCGTCACCGAGAAAACTCGCAATTATGGCATCAACATACGCACTGATCTGCACCACGCCGCGACTGAAAAACACCGGGAAAAAGTTTCGCACGACCGTGCGGACATTCACCGACGAAAAATCGAAAACCAGTTGAATGCGTTTGATTAAAACGAAAACGGTCGGAAGCTGTACGGCAAATTGCAGCGCACTGCCGACGACCGAACCCCACGCCGTAATTGCGGCAAGATTGCTTTGCGCGACGCGATTTCCGTATATTACCATCGCCGCGATAATGGCGCAGTTCCAGATGACGGGCGCGGTGTAGGAAAGAAAAAATTTGCGATGGCTGTTGAGAATGCCGAGACACCAAGCCGACATCACAAGCAATCCTGCGCCGGGAAAAAGAATTTTGACCAGTTGAATCGTCAGTTCGCGCTTTTCGCCTTCAAAACCGGGCGCGATAAAGCCGATCAGATACGGTGTCAGCAAAACGCCGAGCAGAACCAAGACCGAAGTCAAGAGCGCGAGAATCGTCAAAATCGCATTCGCCACGCGGTTGGCTTCTTCATCTTCACCTTTGGCGAGAAGTCCGGCGTAAACCGGAATCAAAGAAGCCGACAGTGCGCCTTCGCCAAAGACGTTTTGCAAAAAATTCGGAATCCGAAACGCCGCGCTGAAAACGTCCGCCGCCGCTGAAGTACCGAAATAATTAGCGAAAATTCGCTGGCGCAAAACGCCGATAATCCGGCTGATTAAAATCCCCGCGCCGACCAGAAAAGCGTGCCGCGACGTATTATCGTTACGTTTTTTGATCGTCGAGGCAGCCGCATCTTTTTGAGTCTGCGCTGTTAAATCGTCATCAGAATTTTCCGTCTGAATTGAACTCATTTAGTTGTTGAAACTCCGTATTTGATGGTTTGTTGACGAGTCGTTGATCGAACAATTTCGGTTTAGAAACAAATCTGAAATTTTCAATCGGCTGACCGCCATCCAAATTTAAGACAATAGCAAAATTTTTCGCAAGACGGAATGACAAATCAAATGCTGTATATTTAAATGGTTTTCGCTTAGCAGAGCAATTTTTAAATTATCAAGTATTTTGTGACAGTTCTGAGTTCGCGCTTCAGCGTGTTTTCCGCCAGCGAAGCGCGGCGGATGGGCAAACTAAAGTTTGGACTCAGAACACTCGAAAATTTAAAAATTGCTCTACTTAGTCGGAAATTAAACTCTTTTCTACAATGGCGATTTCGTCTTCCTCTAAACCGTAAAGTTCATAAACCATTTCATCTATCTTGCGGTCGGTCGCATCAATTTCGGATTTTATTGCCAGTGCCAAAACCTTTTTGGTTTCAAAGAGTTCCATCCATTCCATCTCGTCCGATTTGGTGAGTTTTTCTTTGCCTGTTTTCTTTATTGCTTTGCCCAATTCGTTGATAAAATCTGCAAATTCTAATTCGTGCCAGTTTTGGAGTTTTTGGCTGAATTTCTCGATTGGGAATTGTGATTGTAAATATGTTAAGAAATTGTCAATCTTTTGATTTAATTTCTCATTTGATTCAAGCATTTGGTCGGCTTTTTCAATAAATGGTTGTTGATTTTCAATTCCTATTTCTTTAAAAGGAAATAGTCTTAAATCATTCAATATAATTTTGGGAAACATTTTTCTTACTGATTTTGCTGTGTTTTTCACAAAATAATAAGATGTTAGAGAACTGTTCAATATCGCCAAAATGTATTTTAAGGAAATTTCTTTCTTAGGTCTTGGCACAATGGCTATATTGCTCATATTGAATAAATACATTTCATCAGTGTAAGTGGCAATAATACTTTGGGGATATTTTCCTGTTATTTCCCTTATAATTAATTTTTCCCCTTCAAACATTCTCGGTTCTGCTAAATGTTCTCCGAATCGAAGATATTCTCCGTCCCAATCTAGAAAATATCTACTAACATTTTTTCCTTCTAAGTAATGATGAGTGTTTTCATCGAACTTGTATTTGTAATCAAATGGTCTGCTTTTTACATCGGTTTTCGTTTGTATTGGTTTTCTTTTTCCCGTCTGATATGCTTTTAATCCTGCTTTTATTTGAACAATCGAATCAAGTTCGACAGAATCTTTTTGTATTTTTTTCGTCAAAGATAAACTTTCTTCATTTGAAAATACGCGAAATTCAAAACCTTCATTTTCGGAAAAATCTTTTTGTTTTCGTTTATGAGAAAAGACAAATTCTTTTCCTTTGCTTAGTAAAATTTCAATATCAGTATCTTCGACTGATTTCTTTTCTGCGATTAAAATAATCGTTTCGACATTAACGCCTTCAAATGAATATCCTTCTAAATTGATGACTTGATTTACTTGAGATGTTTTTAATAAAAATTTTCTAAGTCCTTCACCCGAATAAACCATTAACCAAGCATTTGGCACAATCAAACCATACGCACCATTTTGCTTAATCAATTTAACTGCTTTTTCAATGAAAAGCAGATAAGTATTAACTTGATAATCCGCTGACTCATAAGTTTTAGAATAAAAATCTTTTTCAGATTGCGAAATTTTTTCTCTTGCAAAAACATAAGGTGGATTTCCAATCACAACATCAAAACCGCCGTTTGCAAACACTTTTGGAAATTCATCTTTCCAGACGAACGCTTTTTCTCCGGCGATTTCCGCGTCGTCTATCAGCGAATTGCCGCATTTTATGTTGTTATTGAGCGTCGTCAGTTTTCTGCCTTTTTGGGCGGTGCGAAGCCACAGGGAAAGTTTGGCGATTTCGACGCTTTCTTCGTTGATGTCCACGCCGAACAGATTGTTTTCGAGAATCGCGTTTTCCAGATCGGTCAGCGGAAGCGAAAAACCTTCGAGATTTGTGTAGAGTTCGTCAATGTAACGATGTTCGGCGATCAGAAATTCGAGTGCCTGATTTAAGAACGCGCCGCTTCCGCAAGCGGGATCGCAAATCGTCAGATTCAGCAGCCATTGGCGGTAATCATCGAGTTTTTTGCGTAACGCTTCGACGGTCGTTTGCCGCCTGCCTTTGCGTTTTTCATAATCTTCATCGTTTATTTCGAGCGCGGCTTTTTGCGAAGTGCAGAGTTTGCCGATTGTGTTGTCAACAATATATTTGGTGATATATGTCGGAGTATAAAAAACGCCGTCTTTCTTGCGTTTCGTTTTGCTTTTATCAATTTCTTCGCCTTTTAATTCGGCTTGAATACTTTCGATTTCGGTCAGCGAATGTTCAAAAATATGTCCGAGAATATTAACGCTGACTTCGCTCGCAAAATCATAATTGCTCA
>JBDTSO010000274.1:0-4706 GCA_039931085.1 Acidobacteriota bacterium
ACGGCGCGTTCCTGTCCGACGATAAAAGCCGAAAGTTTGTCTTCAAAATCTTTGGCTCGCGGGCTTTTTCTGTCAGGGTCAAGCAAAAATAATTTTTCCGTAGTTTCTTTCTTTTTAGCCGTTTCGTTTTTCATTGTCGTTTTTCTCCTCGTCGTTAGAAGAACGCTTTTCGCTGTCGTTCTTGCAGAAATTAGACGAATTTTCAAAGCCGACTTTGCCGAATAACTTCGGTAAGTCATTGTTTATACTGATGATTTCAAAGGGTTTTTCGTTGGCTGGACTTTGGATCGTGAAAGGCTTGCGTCCATTCGGAATGTGGAGCCGACCTTTAGCAAATTCGACTCTGTTTAATGTTTAACATAAATTGATGAGATAATGCAAGAGAAAACTTCAAGTAAAACATCAGGTAAAATAATTTGTGGAATAAACTTTTCAAAAATAGATATTAAACTGATGTGAAGGGAAGATTTGAGAGGATGAAACTTGTTTAAGCTAATCAAAGGAAAATCTCAAAAAGAGCGTTTATGGCAGGACTTTGAAAATGAAGCGATGCCGTTTAGCGCGGATTTGTTCCGCGTGGCGATGTTTCTTAAACGTGACCGCGATGTCGCCGAAGATTTGGTACAGGAAACAATGATGCAGGCTCTTAAATCCTTTCATCGCTACGAAAAAGGGACGAATTGCAAAGCGTGGCTGACAACGATTATGTATCACACACATTATAAACAATTGCGAAAACAGACGAATTTACAGCTTGTCGCCGACACGGAAGAAAAAATTGCCGAAACCGTACAGTTTGAAGCACCGATTCCGCAGCATTTGACTGACGAAGACGTTTTGCAGGCAATCAAAAAAGTGCCGGAAACATTCAGAGAAATTGTTTTATTGTGCGATGTCGAAGGTTTTGCGTATAAAGAAATCGCCTCGCTTTTAGATGTTCCGATTGGAACTGTAATGTCGCGTCTGCATCGCGGACGCAAGGTTTTGCGCGGTGAGTTAGCCGTTTATGCCCGCAATTACGGTATTGAAACGGACGAAATTAAGGAAGTAAAAAAAGGAGGGAAATCTATATGAAGTGCTTGGATTTCCGGGAAATAATTGATTCATATTTGTGCGACGAACTGCTGACTGAAACCAATCACGAAGTTTTGCGCCATCTGGAAGAGTGCGTGAATTGTCGCGGCGTGATTGAAAACCGCCGGATTTTGCGGTCAAAAATAAAATCTGCGGTTGTAAATTCACCGCAGTTTCAAATGCGCGATGAATTTTACAACAGTCTTTGCATCCAACTGAAACACGCGTCAACTATCGTCATAACTGAAAAAAAATCATTGTGGACAGGAAATAATTATTGGATGGCATTTGCGGCAGGTCTTATTTTTGCCGTCGGTTTGGGCTTTTGGTTTTTGCAGCCTCAGCCCGAAAATTCCTATCCAACCGGTGATCAGGAAGCACAGAAAATAGCTTTTGCGGGTTACGCAGTCGGCGACCATCAAAACTGCGCCATTGACTTTAACTTACCCGAAGAACCAGTCCATATTGATCTGGCATCGGCACAGTATGTCGATTTGCGGAAAGGTGTCTTAGATCCTTTACAAAATTCGGATCGGAAATACGAACTTCTCGAATCGCACATCTGTAAATATAACGGACACAAATTCACTCACATCGTTTTCCGGCATGAAGGCAAAACCGTTTCCGTTTTGATAACCGACCTGCAAAACTATCCGGCGTTGAAAAATGACGAAGTCGCCAAAATCTTTGCAGATGGTTATCAAATTGCCCGTTTTGATGTGAAGAATAAAGCGGTTTTTGTCGTGTCTAATTTGTCCGAGCAGGAAAATATGGCGACGGCGCGAATTTTGGAAAATCCTTTGAGCCGAAATTTGAACTCAAATGAACAAGCTAAAGTGAATTCGTTTGATAATTATAAAGCATTTTAAGTGTGTTTAATCAGCAATAGATTAAACTTCAGCAAAAAAATAGAGAAGTAAAACATAGAAATATCATTTCACTTCTCTATTTTTTCGTTTTAAATAAGAAATTAACAAAAGATTTTGGTATTTTTTAACAGATGCCGCAAGAAATCGAAAATTCTTATCGCCACGCCGATTTATCAGCTTACTCAGTTAAGCAAAAGATCTCGATTCATCTTGCCGATTGGACATTTTACTCGCTGATAAAAATAATCGGCAAAACAATTAAATTTGAAACTGAAAATGCGGAAATTCTTCAAAACATTGAACGCGAAAGCAAAATTCCGATTTATGCGACGTGGCATAATCGAATTTTCCCCTCGGTTTATTACCTCAAAAATCGCGGCATCGTCGTTTTAACTTCGCAAAGTTTCGACGGCGAATACATTGCGCGGTTTATTCAACGCTTCGGTTTCGGCGCGGTGCGCGGTTCGTCAACGCGCGGCGGTGTCGGCGCGTTGATCGAAATGATACGCCTGATGCGAAAAGGTTTGCCGATGTGTTTTACGGTTGACGGTCCGAAAGGTGCGCGTTACGTCGCCAAAACCGGTGCGCTCTTGCCGGCGAAAAAAACCGGAAATCCGGTGTTGCCTTTTTTAGTCGAAACTAAAAGTTATTGGACAATAAACAGTTGGGACAAACTGCAAATTCCAAAGCCTTTTACGCGGGCAAAAATTTTTTTTGCTCAGCCGATCTATGTCGCAAAAAATGCGGATAATAAAGAAATCGAGAATAAACGTCAGGAATTGCAAACCAAACTTGACGAAATGGTTATTGCTGGTAAACAATGGCGGAAAGCATTATAAACCAACAACTTTTCCCGATTATTTTCAATACTGAGCAGGTTTGTTTAACGGTTAAGGAAAAGTCTTTTAATTTACGGCATTTTAACGCTTGTTTTGAAATGTGTATTTTGCATTAACATTAACATTAAAAAGGAGATTTCTATGTTTGAATCAATAATTAGCGAAGCACAGAAAAAACTAAATTTAGGCGACAAAGCGGGCGTTTTGCTTTCAACTTTGCTGGCTCTGATGGTCAATAAAGCCGACGGCGGTTTTAGCGGATTTTTAGAGCGTTTTAAAACAGCCGGTTTGGGTGACACGGCAGCATCCTGGATCGGCAGCAGCGTGAATATGCCCATTTCAAATGAGCAGGTTGAATCGGTTTACGGTGAAGGAACGCTCAAAGATATTTCCGAAAATGTCGGACTCGACTACTCAACGACGACTTCGGCAACGGCTTTGATGACACCGCACATCGTTGACACGCTTACGCCGGAAGGCGTTGTGCCGACGGAAAGCGATTTGTTTGCAAGAGTCGGCGGCTTTTTAGGCGGAATCGGCGGCGCGGCGGCGGGCGCGTTCGGAACGACGGGCGCAATGGCAAACGATACGGTTGACCGCATCGGCACAGCCGCCGCCGGAACGGTTGATGCGGGCGGAAGAGTTGTGGGCGACGGCATTGATGCGGTCGGCACGAACGCAAAAATTGTTGGCGACAACGTTGAAAATTCATTACATCGCGTCGGCGATTCGTTAGATGGCGACGATGAAAATTCCGTCTTAAAATGGCTGATTCCGCTTCTGCTGTTAGGCTTGGTGGTGATTTTAGGCTTTATGTTTTGCGGCAAATCAACGCCGACCACTACGGTAACAAACGTAAATGTAAATGCCAACGTCAATAGAGCCGATACGAACGTCAATGTCGCCGCTGTCAAAACGGTTGATTCGAGTTTCAGCCTCAAAGCCGACAACGGTAAATACACGGTTTCGGCAGTTGTGCCGGACGCAGCGACGAGAAAACAAATTATGGACGCTTTGACAGCTCAATACGGCGCGGGAAATGTTAATTTCGACGGTTTGAAAGTTGAT
This sequence comes from Acidobacteriota bacterium, assembly GCA_039931085.1. Classification (GTDB taxonomy): domain Bacteria; phylum Acidobacteriota; class Blastocatellia; order Pyrinomonadales; family Pyrinomonadaceae. The sequence continues at coordinate 3,851 of JBDTSO010000274.1, forward strand.
GCTAACGCAAAGCCTTTCGGCGCGAATTGGTGGGACAATTTTGGTAAATTGCTTCCGAGCTTGAAAGATTGGAAAACGGGTGAACTCGATTTTGTCGGAAACGCGATAACCGTCGCCGGCGGTTTGCCGAACGCCGCGATTGAGCAAATCAAATCTCTTTTTAGCGGCTGGAAGCTACCGCTTTCGATTGCGGGCGAATCAGGCGCGACCAAACAGGCAAACGAAGAAGCGATGAAAAATTTGGGCGAAGCCAAAACCGCGCAGCAAGTCGTTGACGCGCTGAATGTTTCGATTATCCAATTCGATTCGGGCAAGTCGAATGTCAAACCCGAATTTCAGCCGATTTTGCAAAAAGCGGCGGAAGTTTTAAAAGCGCAGCCTGCCGATACAAACATCGAAATCGGCGGACACACCGATAATACAGGCAATGCAGCTTCAAATATGAAACTCTCGCAAGCGCGTGCTGAATCAGTCAAAAACGAACTGGTTAAACTCGGCGTGAGCGATACAATGCTGATGGCAAAAGGCTACGGCGACACTGTACCGAAAGCCGACAACAGCACCGAAGAAGGTCGCTTTGCCAATCGCCGCATTGAATATAAGGTCGTTTCGGGTTTGGGCGGTTTGACGAAAACCGAAACTTCAAATGCGAATGTTGTAGATTCCAATAAGTAAAACTTAAACCAAATGAAAAAAGATAAAGCGCAAAGATTTGCGCCTTATCTTTTTTAAACTTGAAATCAAATCGAGTTTTGATTATTTTGCTAATCGCGTCGGCGTAAAAAAGCGGCGAAACAAAATTGCCGAAAATAATTTCTTCGCACTTTCAAATTTACTGCCGCTTACAAATTAAGTC
>JBDTSO010000275.1:0-4695 GCA_039931085.1 Acidobacteriota bacterium
AAAACAACTTTTTCAGGAGTTTTCGCATTACTTTTGATTTTAGCCGCCGTACTCGCCTGCACATTCAAAACAGGCGGCGAAACAGGCGACGGAAAGAAAAGCGATGCGGAAAAATCGAGCGAATCATCAGCACTTTCCGACGACGATGCCGCGATTATGAAAAAGGTTACGAAAAAGAAATCTTCCAAAAAACCGGAGAAAACGAGCGAAAACGCTGATGAGGGTGATTTTATTGCAGTTTACAGCGAAGTTGACAATCCGAAATACGCCGAGTTTAACCGGCGATTTAAAGACCAGAAAATAATTGACGATGTTACGGACAACTTAAACAATGTTCTGGCTTTGCCGACGGATGTAAACGTAACTTTCAAAGATTGCGGAAAAATAAACGCCTGGTATCGGTCGGATACGAAAACCATTACTTTTTGCTACGAGTTTATGGAATATTTTCACGAAAAAGCTCTGGCAATGGGCAAAACCGAAGAACAAGCCAACAATATAATGGTTGGCGCGACGCTTTTTTTCTTTTTCCACGAACTCGGACACTGTTTGATTGATGTCTATGATTTGCCGGCAACCGGCAGGGAAGAAGATTCGGTTGACCAGCTTTCGACATACATTTTGATGGACAGCGAGGACGATTACGGCGAAACATCGGCAATATCGGGCGTGCTGATGTTTCACGCGATGGCGGAAGATGAACAGCTTTCGGTGCAGTTATTCTCCGATGAACACAGCCTCAGCAGCCAGCGTGCTTACAATCTCGCTTGCTGGACGTATGGCAAAGACCCGGATAAATATTCGTTTTTTATCGAAGCCGAATTGCTGCCCGAAGCCCGCGCCGCGCGTTGTCCGAAGGAATATGAAAAGTTGTCGAGCGCGTGGCAGCGTCTGACTGACCCGTGGATTAAAAAGTAGAACGACTCGGAAGCACGGGTAATTGCGCTTGCGCTTCCGAAAAATCTTAAAAATAAGGAGCAAAAAATGAAAAGCAAAATAACAATTTTAACAATTTTGATGCTGGCGATTTCAAATATTTCGGCTGGCAGTCTCAGAATCGGAAAAGCCGAAAGTCAATCCGCTGCCAGAACCGTTTCAAAGCCGGAAAACCATTCGCAAAAAGAGCAGCGCATCCGATTTAAAAAGGGCGCGAGTTCGGCGACGGTCAGCGGCACAATCAAAAGTGATCAGGAATTGAATTACATCTTCAGAGCGCGAGCCGGTCAAACTCTGGAGATCGAGATCACCGACGGAGGCACAAATAACGATGTCGTTTTTTACCTGGTCGCGCCGGACCGCTCTCGGCTGGAGATGGGTCCGGAGCACGGCGAGGAGGGAAGCATGGAATATGATTCGTTGTGGAATGGGAAGCTTTTGAAAACAGGCGATTACAAAATCGTCGTTAGCGTTATCGAATCGAAAAAAGTCAATTTCAAAATGTCGGTGGCGATTCGATAGGAAAAAAAAGATGCGATACAAAACGGCGATTTTAGCGATTTTAGCGATGTCGGTTTCGAGCGTTGCAGCTTGTAATTACAATGCTAATGCCGAAAACAAAATTTTTAGCGGAAAATCTGACTTCAACATTGCTTCGACAAACGGCAAGATTGGCAAAAGCAGTCGTGATGCGAAAAATGCCGATGAAAATCACGAAAAATATGTAAATACTTCAGACGCGCCGAAAAAACTCGCCGCATTTACTTACCGGAAAATGAAGTATGCAGTTTATCTGCTCGCGGATTTGGGCGAGGACGAAGATGATGTCAAATTTATCAAAATCGCCCAAAAACTGCACGACAGCGAACCCGATACAAATTTAATTTTAATTGATGACGATTCGGGATTAAAGCAGTATGTCGCTTTTATGAGAGAAGTCGAACAACTCGGCAGCAACGCGACGCGAAAAAATAGATTCCCGAAAGCATGGGCGGAAGAACATATTCTCGGCAACGTCGGCGCGGAAGGCGAAAACAATTCGCGCAAATGGTTTCTGATGCTCGGTTACATTCACAGCGAAAAAATTGCGGAGTTGAAATAAGAAAATGAAAAATTCAAACACCTTTGCGATCTCGATTTTGCTGCTTTGTTCAATGCTACTTGCCTAAAACTTTAAATTCGGCGAAACGACGAGCGACAACATAAATAAAGAAAGCAAACAAAGCAATAATTCCGGTGAAAAAACGGAACTCAGAAAAGTCAAGAAAACTGATGACGCTTTGACTGAATCCGACTCGACTTTGCCGCGGCGAATCGGCAGTTTTAGGTTTACCCGTTTAGAGTATTTGATTTACCAAATTCCGAAAAATTCAAGCAAAAACGAGCTGTTAAAAATTGCTCAAAACCTGCACGATAAAGAACCGAAGTCCATTATTAATCTTGCTGACACTGACGATACCGACGAATATATTGATTTTTTTGAAAGACTCGAAAAAAAGGAAACCGGTATGGAATATCCGTTCGATTGGAAAAAAAAACACATTATCGGCTGCGTCACTGTATTTGGCGAAGGCGGCGAACTTATTTGGTATCTCATTGAAGGCAGTTGCCTTAATTCGATGGAGAAAATCGCCAAACTTAAATAATCAAGTTTTCAAAAAATTAAAGGAGATCAAATAAATTATGAAAGACAATCAAAAAAAATGGTCACGATTTCAAGTTCAGTTACTGATTTTTGCTTTCTTGTTTTTGTCACTGTCGGCGTGTTACGTGAACCGGAGCAGAGAAAATTCCGTTGTTGAAAATACGGAACAAAACAAAAACGTCGGAGATGTTAAAAAAGACAAGACGAAAACTGTTTCAAAAACAAAACCGGAAAACGCGATTACGGATGATGAAGATACCGATGAAGTCGAGGACGAAAATACTGGCGAAAATGTTGATGAAAATGTTGAGGAAGAGTATGACTTAACAAAACAGGTCTGCAAAAGATATGACTCCTGCGGCTGTCAGAGTTATGAAAAATGTGTGGAGGATGCCAAAATTATGAACTTTGATGACGAGGTTTTGAGTTGTGTATTGAAATCGAGCTGTAAAAGTTTATGTGCGGGAAAACCTGATGGATGTAAGGACGCGGAAAGAAGTCCAAAAACAAATGCGCCGAAACAATCGGCTTGCCCGCAAATCAGATGCTCCAAAAACAGCGATTGTCCGGGCGATTGCTACGGCGGTTGTAAAAACGGAATTTGCTTGCTCTTTTAGATATTTTTGCAAAGTTTTTTTATTAACATTTATTTTTAGTTGAGAAAAAGATTGGTCGGTTGAATGGAAGTTTTCGTCAGATTTTTGAAGCACTTCGAAAAACCGAAAATCTATTTGTTGATTGAAATATTTTTGACGGTGTTCTGATATAATCAAATTTTGTTTTACAAAATAAAATTACAAGTTCATCGGGCGACCACAAGGCATCGCCCCTACAAATTTGATGAAATTACAAGCCGAACTAAACAACGAAAAACACGAAATCGAAATCAAGCGCGACGGCGAAAAGGTTTTTGCGCGGGTTGACGACCGCGAATACAATCTCGAAGCGTCGGAAGTCGAGCCGAATGTTTATTTGTTGAAAAACGATAATCAAATTTATCAGATCTACGTCGCGCCGAACGGCATTGTAAATATCGGCAATCATCAATTGGAAATAAATTTAATTGACCCGAAACGTCTGCGCGGTTCAAACGCGGCGGACGCGAATGCGGAAGGGATTTCTGAAATAAAAACGGCGATGCCGGGAAAACTTGTGCGCGTATTAACGGAAGTCGGCGCGGAAATCAGACAGGGTGACGGCGTTTTGGTCGTCGAAGCGATGAAAATGCAGAACGAAATGAAGTCACCGAAAGACGGAATTGTCAAAGAAATTCGTTTTGAAGAAGGCGCAACCGTCAACGCCGGAGATATATTGGCGATCATTGAATAGTTTGTCCGAACACATAGAAAAATAGACATTTAATAAATTTATAAATTTTTGACCTATTTAGTCGAAATTTACGCATTGTTTAATGAGAAATAAATTTTGATCAGTTAAAAAAGTTGATGACGGAAAAGACAAATTTGTATTCAAACACGAAAATATTTGGAATTTGAACGGAACTTAGACTATACTGAACGGCAAAATATTCAAAAATTATCAGTCTGAAAAATAAATATTTTCGGAGAAAATATAATGGACAAATATTGTCAAAATTGCAGTACACAAAATGCGCCGGACGCGATGTTTTGCCGTCATTGCGCCACGCCGTTCACGCCGGCACAAGGCGGACAGCAGACGGGAAATAATCAGGCGCAGTTTGTAAATCAACAGTGGAAGCCGCAAAACGTCGGCAATCAGCCGGTGCAGAATTTTGCCCAAAACTCTTCCGGCGCAAGCGGACGGGCGATTGCCGCGACGGTTTTAGCTGTTTGCGGACTGCTTTTGTGCTGTGGACCGTTTACCGGAATTCCCGGCGCGATTCTCGGTTGGATGGAAATGAACGCCATCAAAGAAGGAAAATCATCGCCCAACGGAATGTTGTTGGCGCAAATCGGTTTGTGGGGCGGCATCGCTTCTTCCGTGATCGGCGGCTTTCTCAGTATTTTAATGTTTTTCTCGATGCTTGGCGGCGGAATGTATTATTAGATTTTTTTAATATTGAAGTTTTTGCGGCAATTTTTTTGAGGATATAGTTTTCTATGGCTGAACCAAACAAATTTCCGGTAGTTTGC
>JBDTSO010000276.1:0-4692 GCA_039931085.1 Acidobacteriota bacterium
GTCGAACAAGCCAAAGTTATTGCAAACAGAGAACAAGTAATTAAATATAAAAAAAATTTCGGCATAAAAAATAACCTCACATTAAAACTTCATAATCGAGCAAACCAGGCAGTTAGAATTTTTTCATCCCAACGACACTTAAAAGCGCGTCTTTCGATGCGCTTTTCTTAAATATTAATGGTGGCTTGGGACAGAATTGAACTGCCGACACGCGGATTTTCAGTCCGCTGCTCTACCAACTGAGCTACCAAGCCAATTTAATCTCTTTATACTTAACATTTATGAGTCTTTTATCTTCCGAATAAACGTGAATATTAAGTATTTTCGCTTTTCCCTTGAATTAGCAAAGAAGTGATTATAAACAATAGGTTGAGAGTATGCAAACTCTCGAAAGGGCTTTAAACGAGATGTCGGAAATGTCCATCAAATAAAGTGAAATTGAGTCAGTTCGTAAAAAACCTGAAAGGTTCGCCGCTTTGATTTTGCCTGTTCAAATATCCTATTTGATTTTGTTGTCGGGCAATTCTATTGATGAATTAAAGGCGATTTTGATTATAAATTTCAGTTGAATTACCAACGCAGTTTTTTGTTGCTGCACGTAATTTGTGAAAAAATTATTAAATTTCCGTTTTACTATTGGAAAAATAAAACCAATTCAGTGTATGCTAGTAGGTTGAATGTGTCGCGCGAAAGTCTTTCCCGTATAAGGCTCAAGCAGTTTTTTTAGGAGCTGATTCTTTTTCAAAAATCTGCATATTTAAAATTTAATTATTAAACGGAATTTATAAAAATGGCATTTAAGTCTTTATTTAGTTTGTTTTCGAGTGATTTGGCAATAGACCTTGGCACAGCAAATACGCTCGTTTATGCGAAAGGTCGCGGAATTGTTGTGTCCGAGCCGTCAATTGTTGCAATCAACAAAGTTACCAACCAAGTCGAAGCTGTCGGGCGCGACGCGAAGGAGATGCTCGGCAGGACGCCGGGAAATATCGTGGCGATTCGTCCGATGAAGGACGGCGTGATTGCGAATTTTGAAGTTACCGAAAAGATGCTTCAGCATTTTATCCGCAAGGCGCACAACGGCAAAAGTTGGGTGCGCCCGCGCGTCGTGATCGGAATTCCGTCGGAAATCACGCAGGTTGAACGTCGCGCGGTCGAAGATTCGGCGTATCGGGCGAAAGCGAGCGAAGTTTATTTAGTTGAAGAAGCGATGGCGGCGGCAATCGGCGCGGGTTTGCCGATCACCGAACCGCATGGAAATATGGTTGTGGACATCGGCGGCGGAACGACCGACATCGCCGTTATTTCGCTTTCGGGAATCGTTTATTCACGCGCCGTCAGAATCGCCGGAAACGAAATGGACGAAGCGATTACGCAGTTTATTAAACGAAAATATAATCTCTTGATCGGTGAACGCACGGCGGAAGCGATAAAAATCGCGCTCGGCTCGGCGTTTCCGCTCGAAGAACCGCTTTCGATGGACGTGCGCGGACGTAATTTAATCGAAGGAATTCCCAAAACAATCTCGATTTCGGACGAGGAAATCCGCGAAGCTCTCTCCGACGCGGTAGCGACGATTATCAATGCCGTGCGCGTCGCGCTTGAACGCACACCGCCGGAACTCTCCGCCGATATTGTCGAACGAGGAATCGTTTTGACCGGCGGCGGCGCACTTCTCAAAAATCTCGACAAACGCCTGATGATTGAAACAGGTTTGCCGGTTGTTTTGGCGGATGATCCGCTTTCTTCGGTTGTGCTTGGAACAGGCAAAATGCTCTCGGATTTTGAACTCCTCAAGCGCGTCAAATGGGATAATTCATTGATGACAGGCAGCTAATCTAAAGTGTGATGGCGAAAGGATAAAGGATAAATAAAAAGGAATTTTTCTCAAACCTTTATCCCTTCGCCTTTATCCTTTATCCTTCAAGAAGATGATCGAGCGAAGTCAGAAACAGGTTTGGAAGTTAACACCGTGGCTAATGATTGCGCTGCTTTTGGGCAATTTTGTGTTGATGGCTTATTCGGCAAAGACCGACTCACAGCAAAGTATCCTTCGCGTATGGACGCAAACAGCGGCGGACTTTGTGCAATCTCCGGTTACAACGGTCAGTGTCGGTATTACTAACTATTTTCAAAGAATTTCTTCTCTGCGAACTGCTCAAAGCGAAAATGATGTTCTCAAACAGCGAATTCAGGAACTCGAAGTTGAACTGCAAAGCAGAGAAAGTTTGACGGTTGAAACACAGCGTTTAAGGTCTCTTCTCGAACTCAAGGAACAAACCGATTTTAAAATTAAACCGGCTCAAATAATCGGGCGCGACCCGTCAGCCTGGTTTGATACAATGATTATCAATCGCGGAAGTTCAGACGGTGTGCGGCTGAATATGCCGATCGTCGCAAAAGGCGGTTTAGTCGGCAGAGTTTCGGCGGTCAGTTTTCTGACAGCGCAAATTTATTTAATTACTAAAGAAAAAATCAGCGAAGGCGGAATTATCGGCGAACTAGGCACATCGAACGCACTTGGCGTGGTCAGCGGCACAGGGAAAAAAGAATTGCTTGAAATGGGTTATGTGCCGGGCAGCGTGGAAGTTCAAGTAGGCGACAGCGTTTATACGACGGGACAGGAAGGCATTTATCCGGCAGGCTTAAAAATAGGTGAAATTGTCGAAGTCCGAACAGGTTCGGCAACCGTTTCGCAGCAGATTTTCATCAAACCGAGCGCGAATTTTTCATCTTTGGAGGAAGTTGCCGTTCTTCTTTACGAACCGCCGCCGCGTCCCGAATACGACAAATCTTTGCCCAATGCAATTAAGGAAGTTAAAGACACGAAGAAAAAATAATCCTAATTCTAAATTCTAATGCGGAAATTTGAAATCTGGAATCTGAAATTTTAATGGAACAGGTAAAAATCACAGTCGCATTGATAATCGCTATATTGCTTCAGTGGACGCTTCGGAATGTCGCTGAACCTTTCGCGTACATTGATTTTCCGCTGATAATTGTAGTTTATGCCGCACTCCAGCGAAACGCCATCAAAGCTCTTTTTTACGGAACAATCGCGGGTCTCGCGGTTGACGCTTTAAGCGGCGGACTTTTGGGAGCAAACGGCTTCTCTAAAACATTGATAGCATACATAGTTTCGGAGATTGTTCGGCGCGTCTATATGGACAACCTTTTACTGCGAATCCCCGTCATAGCAGGTGCGTCTTTATTGAATAATCTGGTTTATTACGGAATGCACCGTCTCCTCGGACAAGTGCCAACCGGAGAGTTTGTAACGACGATAGCTTATTCGATTATCGGAACGACGATTGCCGGAACAATTATTTACTTGATTTTGGACAGCTTTTTCGCGGAAAATGTCATCAGGCGGCGAAGACGCGATGTGTTTGCGGCGCGGAGGCAAACCCGGCGGCGGAATCCGATTCGATTGGGAAATAGAAGATAGCGGCAGATAGTTACCGAAAGTTGCAAAATTCTCGAAGACTTGGAAAATGAAACTATACGATCAAGCTCAAAATTTAGGCATCAGAGTCGGCACAATTCAGGTTTTTGCCTTTGTTCTGCTGACGATTCTGGGCGTGCGGCTATATTATTTGCAGGTTGTTAAAGGCGAATATTACGAGAAAAAAGCCGAGAATCAACAGATTCGCCTGATTCCAATTCCCGCGCCGCGCGGAGCGATTTTTGACCGCAACGGAAAACTTCTGGTGGATTCGCGCCCGACTTATAATGTTACGCTGTCAAGCGAACCGATTAAAAAAATTGATATTACCGACCGACTCGACGATTACGCGCAGGGTTTGAATGTTGACCGTCAATTTTTGGTCGAAAGATTCGATTTAATTAAAAAACAGCCTGGTTTTGAAACGATGGTGCTGAAGGAAAACGCCACGATTCAGGATATTACGTGGGTTGAATCGCACGAACTCGAATATCCCGAACTTCGCATCGAAATTCAGCCGCAGCGTTTTTATCCGCTTGGCACAACCTTGGCGCACGTTCTCGGTTACGTCGGGGAGATCAGTCCGAAACAACTCGAAAAGCCCGAATATCAGGCGAGAAAGTTGCATCCGGGCGACATCATCGGCAAAGGCGGGCTTGAGCAGTATTACGACGAATATCTGCGCGGAACGCCCGGTTATCGAAAAGTAATCGTTGACAGTCGCGGGCGCGTACAAAGCGAACTCGAAGTCGTTCAGCCGCAAGCCGGGCAGGATTTGGTTTCAACCATTGATCTTGATTTACAGCAGGCGGCAGAAGAACAACTGGCAAATTCAGCAACCAAACGCGGGACGATTATTTCGATGGACCCGAACAACGGCGAAATTTTAGCGATGGCTTCCGCACCGAGTTTTGATCCGAACGCTTTTGTAATGGGAAGCGGGACTCCCGAAGGACGTAAGGAAAGACAGAAATATCAATCGGATGAAGAACGACCGCTCTTGAACCGTGCCATTCAGGGACGTTATCATCCCGGTTCGACGTGGAAAATTCCCGAATCGGTTGCCGCGCTGCAACAAGGTGTGATTACGGTTGGACATTCAAATATCGTTTGCGGCGGCGGCATTCAGGTCGGCAATCGCTTTACGCGCGACACGAGCGGCAATCACGGTACGCCGGATTTACCGTCAGCGATTACGCATTCGTGCGACGGTTATTATTATCGTCTGGCATTGAAAATGAAACTTG
>JBDTSO010000277.1:0-4689 GCA_039931085.1 Acidobacteriota bacterium
CGAAGGCGTTGAAGATTTCCGCCCATCGTTTCACTAAATCCGCCAAAGAAAAGATCGAAAATGCCGGCGGAAGCGTTACTGAAATAGTCAAAAGTTCTAAAGCAGATGTTGCAAGTGAATAAGCGATTTTGAACTTGAAACTTAGGATTAGCTGAGAGGAGAAGTATGGAAAAGTTTTTTGCTGCCGTCCAAAATATGTTCAAAATTCCCGAGTTGAGAAGGCGTATTCTTTTTACGCTCGGACTTTTGGCTGTTTACCGTTTGGGAGCGCACGTTACCGCGCCGGGCGTTAATAAAGCGCAGCTCGAAAGAGTTTGGGGCGAAGTTGCCGGAACGTTGCTTGGCGTTCTCGATCTGTTTTCGGGCGGCAACTTTCGTACAATTTCCGTTTTTGCGCTCGGTGTTACGCCTTATATTACCGCTTCGATTATTCTGCAATTGATGCCGGTTTTATCACCAGCCTTTAAAAAAGTTCAGGAAGAAGGCGAAGTGGGACGACAAAAAATCAATCAATGGACGCGCTATTTGACCGTCGCGTTGTGTTCTGTGCAAACCTTTTTTGTGGCGACGTGGCTTAAATCAAACAATGTTTTGCCGAATACCTGGGTTGCTACCCTAATGATTGTTGTTACGCTGACGACGGGAACGATTTTCGTAATGTGGCTCGGCGAGCAGATCACCGAACGCGGAGTCGGAAACGGTATTTCGCTGCTTATTTTTGCGGGTATTATCATTGGTTTGCCGCGCGGCATTACGCAAATTTCCGACAGAATCAGCGGCGGCGATCCTTCGCAGACATTCGGCGTGATATTTTTGGTCGTGGCGATTGTAGCTCTGATTGCGTTGATTGTTTATATGGAATCGGCGCGGCGAAATATTGCTATCAGCTACGCCAGTCGGCGCGTCGGGAGCCAAACTTATCGTGGACAGGAAACAAGTCTGCCGCTGAAATTAAATATGGGCGGCGTTATTCCGGTGATTTTTGCCTCGTCCGTGTTGGCGATGCCGCAAACTGTTTTTTCCGCCTTTCCGCCTGATCAAAATAATCCGAATTCAGTTTGGGGTAAAGTTTATACTTTTTTCCAACAATTTCACGGCGGCGATCCGTATTACGAATTCGTCTTTATTTCGTTAATTGTTTTGTTCACATTCTTTTACATTACGATTATTTTCAATACGGATGATGTGGCGGACAATCTGCGAAAACACGGCGGCTTTGTTCCGGGCGTTCGTCCGGGTGCGCCGACGGCGGAATATTTGAATACGATTTTGACGAGATTGACAACGGTTGGCGCGATTTATTTGGCGTTTGTTGCATTTGTCCCACAATTACTTTTGAGTGGTTTCAAGGTTGCTCGTTTGCCATTTGTCGGCACGTCAGTTGATAATTTTTTAACGTCAACGCCCGGACTCAGTTGGATTCCGACAGGTTTGGGTTATCAGTTTTTCTTCGGCGGCACATCACTTCTGATTTTGGTCGGCGTGGCAATGGACACGGTTGCACAAATCGAAGCGCAGCTCGTAATGCGTAATTACGAAGGCTTTTTGGGCGCGGGATCGCAGCTTCGCGGAAGAAGAAGCTAAATAAACTGCGAGTTATGGATAAAATAATTGTTCTCATCGGTGCGCCCGGTGCAGGAAAAGGAACGCAGGCGCGGTTGCTTGAAGAAAGGCGCAACATTCCGCAAATCTCGACCGGCGATATGTTCCGCGAAATGAAAAATGCGGATACGCCGCTTGCCAGAGAAATTCAGACGATAATGGCGGAAGGAAAGTTAATCTCGGATGATCTAACCTTTCAGGTAGTCAAAGACCGCACTTTGAGAGAAAAAGGATCATATATTTTAGACGGCTTTCCGCGCACGGCGATTCAAGCGGGAATGCTTGAGGCATTAGCCGAAGAACAGGGAAAAGAAATTAGCGCGATTTTGATTGATGTTCCGGTTAATAACTTAGAAAAAAGAATGACAGGAAGACGCAGTTGTCCGGTTTGCGGCGAAATTTACAATATTTATTTCAAGCCGCCGAAAAATGACAATGTTTGCAATTTTCACAGCGACGCAAATTTGAATCATCGCGCCGACGACACGGAAGAAAAAGTAAAAGTTCGGCTGGCAACTTACGAGGAAAACACGAAACCTTTGCTTGATTATTACGAAAAATCGGGACGTTTGCAAAAAGTTGACGGAACGGGCGAACTAGAAGCAATTTATCAGGAATTAGAAAAATTGGTTTAACCGAAAGTGTTTAAAGATTCAAAGATCGGTGATTTCGCACGTAAATACAGCCAGATTTTGTTAGGAAAAAGAATGATTATCGCCAAATCGAAAAAAGATTTAGACCGGATGCGCGAAGTTGGCGAACTGATTGCCGAAGTTCGGGAAACTTTGCGTAAAATGGTCGAGCCGGGAATAACGACGCTTGAATTAAATAATGTCGCAGAGAAAATGATGCGCGGATTTGGCGCGATTCCTTCTTTTATCGGTTATCACGGTTTTCCTTTTGCGATTTGTGCCTCGGTCAACCAAGCGGTCGTTCACGGTTTTTCAAATGATACTCCGCTGAAAGAAGGCGACATCGCATCGCTCGATATGGCAATGTCTTATAATGGTTTTGTCGGTGATACGGCGACGACGATTCCGATCGGAAAAATCAGTGACGATTTGAAACAATTGATTCGAGTAACGGAAGAATGTTTAGATCTCGCAATCGAAAAGTGCAGACCGAATAATAGAATCGGCGACATCGGCGCGGCGGTTCAGGCGCACGCTGAAAAGTACAATTACGGAATCGTGCGCGATTACACCGGACACGGCATCGGGCGCGCGATGCACGAAGCACCGCAGATCGCCAATTACGGCAGAGCCGGAACAAAAGAAAAAATTCGCGCCGGTTATACTTTCGCAATTGAGCCGATGCTGAATCTCGGAACTCACGAAACAAAAACGCTTGCCGATAAATGGACAGTTGTAACTTTGGATGGCAAACCGAGCGCACACGCCGAGCATACGATTGCAGTTACCGAAGAAGGACCGGAAATTTTAACTTTGACCAAAGAGCAAAAAGCCCGGTTAAAACCGATTAAATCGGAAACTGTGTCGGCTTAACTTGAAAAGTTTTAAATAAAACGGTAACATTGATAGTTTGTCAATTCAAAAGGTTTTGACTCCTTAATTATGTCAAAAGAAGAAGCGATAGAAGTAACGGCGACCGTGCTTGAAACTTTGCCGAACGCGATGTTTAAAGTTGCACTCGAAAACAACCAGCATCAGGTTTTAGCGCATATTTCCGGTAAAATGCGGAAAAATTTTATTCGTATTTTGCCCGGTGATCGAGTTTTAGTTGAGCTGTCGCCTTACGATTTGAGTCGCGGAAGAATTACTTATCGCTACAAATAAAAAGCGAGGTAAAAAATTATGAAAGTTCGTCCATCAGTAAAGAAAATGTGTGATAAATGTAAAGTTATCCATAGAAAAGGCGTTGTCAGAGTGATTTGCGAAAATCCGAAACACAAACAACGACAAGGATAAAGATTTAGGATTTCAATTTTGAATCTTAAATATTCAATTGGAGAAATTTATGGCTCGTGTAGCAGGTGTTGATCTACCGCCGAATAAAAGGGCGCAAATTGGTTTAACTTATATCTACGGAATTGGCAAACCGCGGGCGACTGCGATTCTAAACGAAGCCGACGTAGATATTAATTCAAAAATTAAGGATTTGAGCGAAGACGAATTGACCAAAATTCGCGCATTGCTCGATTCGCAGGGAAATATCGAAGGTGATTTGCGAAAGCGTGTGCAGATGGATGTCAAGCGTTTGATGGACATCGGCTGTTATCGCGGGCTTCGCCACCGTCGCGGTCTGCCGGTTCGCGGACAGCGCACCAGCACAAACGCTCGAACCAGAAAAGGTCCGCGCAAAGCCGCCGTTGCAAAGAAAAAAGCACCGGGTAAAAAATAAGTTCAAAGTTCAAAGTTTCAAGTTCAAAGTCTGGTTTAACTTGGAATTTTGAACTTGAAACTTTGAACTAATAAAAAGAATGGCAAAAGCAACAACAAAGAAAAAGACTTTTCGCAAGAAAGAGAAGAAAAATATTCCTGTCGGAATTGTTTTTATCGCGGCATCGTTCAACAATACGCTGATTTCAATTACCGACACGGAAGGAAATCTCGTCGCGCAGTCATCATCAGGAGCGCGTGGTTTCAGAGGTTCGCGCAAGGGAACGCCTTTTGCGGCGCAGCAAGCGGCATCGGAAGCCGCCCGTAAAGCTTCGGAAGTCGGAATGCGCGAAGCGGAAGTTCGCGTCAAAGGTCCGGGCGGCGGTCGTGAATCGGCGATTCGGGCAATAAATAATTCGGGAATTCGTGTCACGTCAATTCGTGATACGACACCAATTCCGCACAACGGATGCCGTCCGCCGAAGAAACGAAGAGTTTGAGAATTTTCGATATTTGTTCGAGAATCAGAAATTTTAAAATTTACTATCGAAAGGATGAAGGGTAATTACAGTTGCCCGTAAACTTTTCCGCCAAATTATTTATATTTAATAGTTTGGCAGGAAGCAACAAACAATTATATGGCTAGATATAGAGATGCGGTGTGCCGTCTGTGCCGCCGCGAAGGTGGAAAATTATTTTTAAAAGGTGATCGCTGCTTTAAACCGTCGTGCGCGATTGAAAAACGCGG
>JBDTSO010000278.1:0-4678 GCA_039931085.1 Acidobacteriota bacterium
CAAAGGCGGACACGATCCTCTACAGTGAACATTTAACATTTATCATTCGACAATTCCGATAAATGTTAAACGTTAAATGTTAAGTGATAAATAATGAGTGATAATAAACAAAACACGCAGCTTCGATTTTTTTTAGCTGTAACGCTTTCGATGGCATTCTTTTTCGGCTGGCAGTACTTTTTTGCGCCGAAAAAACCTGTAACTGATGATGCGAATACGGCGCAAACTGTCGCAACGGCGACACCGGCGGGCGAAACACAGCCCGCGCAACCTCAACAAGTACAGCCGCAGCAAACAATTGCGGAAACGCCCGACGCAACCCCGTCCAAAGAAATCACGGTAAAAACGCCGCGTTATCAAGTAAAATTCGATTCAAAGGGCGCAGTGGCGACGAGTTGGATTTTGCTGAAAAATGTTTCCGAGCGAAATCCTGACGGAAAACCTCTTTACGCTGACGGCTCAAATAAAGAAAACGAAAAACCGCTCGAACTTATTCCGCAGGAAGCGTTAAATCACAATCCGCGCCTTCTTCCGTTCAGGCTTTCCACCGGCGATGCGAATCTCGACGCATATTTGAATCAGCAAAATTATCAAGTTTCCGTCAATCAAGACAATTTGGATATTGCCGAAGGGCAAACGCAAAAAATAGATTTTGTTTTGCGCGACGAAGCAAACGGCATCGAAGTTACAAAATCGTTTAACTTCAGCGCGGACAGTTATTTAACTGATTTACAGATTAAACTGACAAAAAACGGTCAGGTTGTGCCGAACACGAAACTTCTGATCGGCGCGAGTCTCGGCGATCAAGGAATCGCACATCATAATTATTATCATATCGAACCGGAGGCGGTTGTTTTTGTGGGCGGTGCGGCGGAACGACATCAGGGATCATCGTTTGTGTTTGACGATAAAAATGAAGCCACGCTTTCCGTCAAAGGAGATATTGATTGGGCTGGAACGGGCGACGCATATTTTGCGATGGCGGCGATTCCGTCGCAGAAAGTTAATGAAGTTGATCTTCAAGCTGTAAAGTATGACGTTCAAACCGCGCCGTATTTTGACGGAATTATCAGTTGGGTAACGCGCAACGAGAAAACTACCGAAACGCGCCATTTGATTACGGCATATCTTCCGATTGCCGCCGACGGTTCGACGGTGGAAGTCTACACCGGAACAAAAGATTATTTTGCTCTTTCAGATTACAACAAAATTTTATCAAATGCCGTCGGAAGAACGATAGATATTGACGATTTGGTAAATTTCAGCAATTGGAGCTGGGTTCGCCCGATCACCAAACGCATTGCAATACCGATTGTCTATGCGCTGAATTTTCTGAACAATTACACGCATAATTACGGCATCGCCATCATTATCTTTACGCTTTTCTTTTATTCGCTGCTTTTTCCGATGCGCTGGTATCAATCGAAATCCTTCAAAAAATCTTCGGCTAATGCGCCTAAAATGAAGGAGTTGCAGGAAAGATTAAAAGAAATGCAGAAAAAAGGCGTTTCATCTGACGATCCTCGAATGCGAGAATTGCAGATGGAACAGCTAAAAATGACGAAAGATGCGTTGCCGATTGGCGGTTGTCTTCCGATGCTTTTGCAATTTCCGCTTTTAATTGCTCTTTACACGGCGGTTACGGTTTCAATCGGTTTTCGTCAGGCGACGTTTTTGTGGCTGCCCGATTTGTCGGCTGGAGACCCGTATCATTTTCTCGAATTCGTCTTCGCCGGTTCGATGATTCTTTCGATGAAGTTCACGCCGCAAGCCGTCACTGTTTCATCCGAACAACAGATGCAGCAGAAAATGATGACGTATTTTATGCCGGTGATGATGCTCTGGATTATGTGGGGCGCACCCGCCGGACTGCTTCTTTATTGGCTTTGCGGTAATATCGTCAGCTTTTTGCAGCAAATAATTATTAATCGCGTCAACAAGCCGACTGATCCGCCGACTACCGAAGTCGTCAGTAACGTGCCGAAAAACGCGAAAAATGTGAAGCCTAAACTTTCTACTTCGTAAATCTTCTGTTAGTAATTCGTAATATGAAGATTTAAGCGTAAATTGTAAATAAATTGTTTAAATCTACTATTTCGGTAAATTCTTATCACGAATTACGAATTACAGATAAAAATTATGAATGAAATTTGCCAACGAGCCAAAGAATTTTTGACCGAAATCGTAACCGACTTGCGTTTTGATATTAGCGTTTCATCCGAATGGACAGACGAAGGCTGTATTTTGAATTTGAGTGGTGAGGATGTCCATTATTTATTGAGCGAAAACGGCGAAATGCTTGACGCTTTTGAAACTTTACTGTTTCAGATTTACGGCAGAGACTTAGACCGCGAACATCGTTTCGTCTGTGATGCCGACGGTTTTCGGCAAACGCGCAAAGCAGAACTTCAAGCAATGGCGCGTTTTGCCGCGCAGCAAGTTCGCAAAAACGACCGACCTTTCACCTTTGGCGTGCTTAATTCGACCGAACGCCGCGTGATTCATTTAACGTTGCAAAAAGAAGAAGATTTGCTGACCGAATCAGTCGGACAAGGCAGAGATCGGCGGCTTCAAGTCCGTTTGAAATAGTTCAAGGTTCAAAGTTCAAAGTTCAAAGTTTAAGTTGAGCTTTGAACTTTGAACCTTGAACTTTGAACCTTGAACTATGAGTAATACAATCGTCGCACTTGCCACACCGACAGGACGCAGTGGAATAGGCGTGATTCGCTTAAGCGGCGCGGAATCTCTGGAAATTGTGCGGAAGCTCGTGCGCGACGAAAACTTTTCACCCGAACCGCGGTTTGCCTCGCTCAAAAAAATTTATGACCTCGAAACTTCGGACGTTCTCGACGAAACTTTAATCACATATTTTCAAGCACCGAATTCGTTCACCGGCGAAGATGTTATTGAAATAAGCTGCCACGGTTCGCCGATTATTCTTCGCCAAATTATAGATTTTTGTTTAATACTCGATGCTCGAATGGCGGACGCGGGCGAATTTTCGCTGCGGGCTTTGGCAAACGGACAAATGAATCTTAGCCAAGCCGAAGCAATTCGGGATTTGATAGAAGCTCAATCCGTCGCCTCAGCGCGGCAATCGGTTCGCCAGTTGCGCGGCGAACTTTCCAATGAATTACAGCCGTTGAAAGACGATCTGCTTGATATTATCGTTGTTCTGGAATCCACGCTTGAATTCGTCGAAGACGATTTGCCGGATTTTCAAACGGAAATCATCAAAACAAAACTTCTAAAAATCGCGGATGAAACAAGCAAAATAGCTTCGACCTTTAAAGCCGGAAAACTGTTGCGCGAAGGTTTGAAAGTCGCGCTCGTCGGTCGCCCGAACGTTGGCAAGTCTAGTCTTTTTAACGCTTTACTCGGACACGAAAGAGCAATTGTTACGGAAATCGCCGGAACGACGCGCGATCAACTGCGCGAAACTTTCACCATCAATAATATCCCAATTTCGCTGATTGATACGGCAGGTTTGCGAGAAACTTCCGACACGGTTGAAAGCATCGGCGTTGAGCGTTCGCGCCGCGCGATGGCGGATGCCGATTTGGTGGTCGTTCTGCTCGACGGTTCGGAAGAACTAACCGCTGAAGACAAAGAAATTTTCGCTCAAATCAAGGATTTGCCGCACATCGTCGCCGTCAACAAAAACGATCTTGAGCAGTCAAAAATTTTACTCAATGGAAACTCGAATATTCTGCATATTTCGGCAAAAACAGGTGAAAATCTGGACGAACTGCAAAAAGTGATCATCGCACCCTTCTCCGCGCACGAAATTGACAACGCCGGTTTTCTCATCACCGACGCGCGGCATAATGATTTACTGCTCCGCACCAAATCCGAAATCGAAACTTCTCTGGAATTAATGGACGAAAAAATGAGTGAAGAAATCATTTTAATCGGCTTGCACAATGCGCTTCGCTATCTCGGACAAATCACGGGTGAAACGACGACGGAGGATATGCTGACACGCATTTTTTCCACTTTTTGCATCGGAAAATAATTTACAACAAGTGGAACTGTACCAAGACCCAATCAACAGGAAATCTGAACCAAGCCATAATCTTCATTCACGATTGAACGAACGAATCACGCGGCGCACTACTTTGGCGTTGAAGTTTTAGGCAGAAATCAATTGATTTTATTTTCGGGATTTTTCGGTTCGACATCTAAAACGACGGATAATACTTTATTTCCAATTTTTTGATTTCCTCAACCGTATTCGGATTTTCGAGTGCCGACAAATCGCCCACGTCTTTACCCAAATATATATTATTGCAATAGATTCTTCGGGTAGAATATTTTCCAAGTGTCGGAGTATTCGGTTTCGCTCATTTTATAATCGAGATAAAAATCAAAATTCATTGGAATATCTTTTAATTGCTGGATTTCGTTTTCGTCATACACTTCAGCTTTTTCAAGATAAAATCCGATTGCCTGATGATACGGATAGACATAATCCATTTGTCGAAGTGTTTCTACTAATTTTTCTATCGAAACTTCATCTTTCGCTTGCCGATATGCTTTTAAAACTTCCTTTGTTCCGCCTGCATAGATTGGTCTGACTGCAATATCAATTAAAGTTCTTTCAATACCAGTAACTAGTAGTTTTTAGTTTTTCGTTGTTCGGTCCTTTAATTTCCGTTACGCCTAAATGCTCGGTTTT
>JBDTSO010000279.1:0-4672 GCA_039931085.1 Acidobacteriota bacterium
AAGGTCGCGTGCAGCGCGTTTTGCCCGGAATGCAGTCGGCGTTTGTCGAAATCGGTCTGGAACGCGATGCGTTTCTTTATGTGTCTGATTTTTTTGATGAAGAAGAAGAAATCGAACGTATCGTGATGGAAAAATCGAAGAAATCTTCGCCAGAAGACGCGGCGCGTGAGGCGACTGACAAAATTCAAAGAGCGCGGCTCGAACGCGAAAAACAGATGGAATCGGCGCAGGAAATTGCCGAACCTTTGGCGGAAGCTTCTGATGGCTCCGATTCAGAAAGTGAAGACGAAGAAGTCGAAGATATTGGAAACGCGAAAGAAGAAACCGAAAAACCGTCGTCGAAAAGCAGACGCGGAAGATCGCGGCGCGACAAAAAAACTCAGGACGCGGAACAGCAGCAACAGAAAGAATCGCAAAAGAGTGTGAAAGATAAAACCGATAAAAAAGAAGAAGAAAAATCCGAGCCGCTTTTTGAATTTGAAGATTCCAACTTCGAACGTATCGTAGATGATGAAGAAACGACGGGTGATATGTTCAAGGATGCTTATATGCAGGAAGCAATTATAGATCAGGTACGCGCCGTCGAATTTGATATGGAAAGCGCGGCGACGGCGGAAGTCGGCTCCTTGATCGGCTCATTCGGCGACGCGGAACATAAATTCGAGCGCATCGCCGACGAAGACGAGCAGGAACAGGAAACACCGAAATCTAAAAGAAGTCGCGGCAGTCGCGGCGGCAGAGGAAAAGGGAAATCGGCTAAACAAAACGAAACGGAAGAAGTTGAAAATAAATCTGCCGAAAGCGAAACGGCGAAAAAATCAACCGATTCTAAAAGTAAAAAACCAACTGTAAAATCGGAAAGCAAAACTAAAACTTCTAAATCTGCGAGAAGTAGAACTACGAGTCGCGGAAAGAAAAAATCTGCGTCAAATGAAACGCTCAAAGACGCGGAAGCGAGCGTCAAAGAATCGAGCGATGTCGCGGAAATGGCTGTGCGGCGCGGCGGGCGCGGACGACGGCGTACAAATTCGCCGACAGATGGCGACGATGAAGCAAATATCAAAGAAAAACCGGCGGATAATAGAAGTCAGGGCGGCAGACGTAACAATAATCGCCGTGAGCGTCCGCCGCAGCCGACAATTACGGATTTGCTGCGCGAAGGTCAGGAAATTCTCGTGCAGATTGCCAAAGAACCGATTGCGAAAAAAGGTGCGCGAATCACTTCGCACATCGCGCTTCCCGGCAGATTTTTGGTTTATATGCCGACGATTGAACATCTCGGCGTGTCGCGCAAAATCGAATCGGCGAGTGAACGCTCACGTTTGCGAACTTTGATTCAAAAAATCAAACAGGAAGAAGAAGTTCCGTCCGGCGGATTTATTGTCAGAACGGCGGGAATCGGTATTTCAGACGACGATTTACGGCAGGATGCGAAATATCTCATCAGAACGTGGCTCGACATCAAAAAAGACGCGGACAAAGCCAAATCACCCGCGCTCGTTCATCAAGACTTGGATATTATTCAACGCCTGCTGCGCGATCAGCTTTCCGAGGATTTTACGGCAATTCGCGTAGACTCCGAAGAAGAATATCAACGTATCGTCGAATTTATCAACCGCATTCAGCCGCGACTGGTCAGCCGCGTCAAACTCCACACGCAGGACGAGCCGATTTTGGAAAAATACGGTGTTCAGGAAGAAGTTGACAAGGCTTTAAAACCGCGCGTTTGGCTGAAATCCGGCGGTTATCTCGTCATCAATCAAACCGAAGCACTTGTTGCTATTGACGTGAACACCGGCAAATTTGTCGGCAAGGGAAATGCGCGATTGGAAGACACAATTACGAAAACGAATATGGAAGCGGTTGATGAAATCGCCCGCCAAATTCGCCTTCGTGATTTGGGCGGAATTATTGTTCTTGACTTAATTGATATGGAAGACCGACGCAACCGCCACAAAGTTTCGCAGGCTTTGCAGGAAGCTCTTGCGTCCGACAAATCGCCGAACAAAGTATTGTCGTTCAACGACTTCGGTTTGATTATTATGACCCGCAAGCGCGTCAAACAATCGCTCGAAAGAACAATGTGCGCTCCGTGCAATTATTGCGAAGGCGCGGGCTGGATAAAGTCGGCGCAAACCATTTGCTACGAAATTTTGGACGAAGCCAGACGTTTGGCAAAAGGTGTCAGCGACGTTCATCAAACGACTCTGCGCGTTCACCCGGATGTCGCCAAATCTTTATTTGAAAGCGAAAATACGATTCTCGAAGAAATCGAAGCGTATCTCGGAAATGTTGATGTAACCGGCGACAAATCAATTCATCAGGAACAGTTCGATTTTGCATTCGTTTAATTCGATAAAAAATCGAAAGTAGAATAAAAATTACAGGGCTAACAAAATTTAGCCCTGTAATTTTTTGCATTTTACTTTACCGAAATCTGCTCTAATGTGTCTTAGATTCCGCTTCAAAATAACAATCAAACGCAAGCCGCGCCGCACCGATTATTCCTGCATCGTCGCCTAGCGCAGCAGGTAAAATTTGCGCCCGCTCCGCCGGTTCGCGGGAAGTTCGTTGTGTAATTGTTTTCTTCAAATGCGGAAAAAACAATTTCCAGCCCGCGCTCGCTCCGCCGCCGATAATTATCGCTTCCGGGTTCAAAACATTTATCAAGCCCGCCAACGCGATGCCGAGATAAAAACCCATCTGCCGGAAAACTTCGAGCGCGAGTTCGTCGCCCGCCATTCCTGCCTGATAAACATTGTGCGCGGTCAACTGCGAATGTTGATTTAGACTCGATTTGGGAAATCGCGCCGCGAACTCCTTTGCTAAACGAACTATCGCACTCGCCGAAGAATATTGCTCGACGCAGCCGCGCGAACCGCAGCCGCACGCCGCGCCGCACGGTTCGACGCAGATATGACCGATTTCTCCGGCTGTGCCGTCTTTTCCGCGCAAAACTTTTCCGTCAATAATAATGCCGCCGCCGACTCCGGTGCCAAGCATAACCGTAATCGAATCGGCAAATCCTTTTGACGCGCCGCACCAATTTTCGCCGATTGCCGCGGCATTTGCGTCGTTTTCAATAATCGCTTTGATGCCGAGTTCTTTTTCAAGCGCGGCGGATATTTGGAAATTATCCAAAGCCGGCAGATTCGGAGCTTTAAAAATTAAGCCGCATTCGACGCTGACCGTTCCGGGAACGGCGGCGGAAATCGCTTTGACTGCAAATTCGGGACAATTTTTTTGACATTCCAACGCGCTTTCGACAATTGCCCTTACGATTTCGTCGGCGTGTTCGCCGCGCGGAGTTTTACGGCTCGTACGAAATAAAATCGCGTCGTTTTCATCAACCGCCGCCGTTCTCAAATTTGTTCCGCCCAAATCGGCGGCGATAACGATTTTTTTCATTTCCATAAAGCGACAAAAGCGTCCGCCAATCTGTCGCGCCACGCCGTCCAATTATGTCCGGCTTGACCTTCTTCATAAACCACCGAAAAACCTTTGCCGCGCAGCAAATCATTAACGCGCCGCGAATTTTCAACGCCTTCGAGCGTTCCCGTATCGAAATAAAAACGAAACTGCTTAGACTTCGGATCAAGCGTTTCCAATTCTTTGATAACTCTTTTGTCATCAACCCAAAACGACGAACTTTGCCCGCCGACACGCGAAAATATTTCGGGATATTTGAGCGCGGTGTGAACGCTCGTAATTCCGCCTAAAGATGCGCCTAAAATTGCGCGTCCGTCACGGTTTTTTATCGTGTTATATTGCTTATCAATCGCGGGAACAACTTCCGTTGCAAGAAATTTCGCGTAATCGTCGCTCGCCCAATATTCTTTTGTGCGATCTTTGTAGTCAACGAAAACCATTATGAAAGGCTTGATTTTCCCCGCGTCAACCAAAGTTTCTTGAATCAGCGTCGCTTTTGCCCGTTCGATATAATCAGTGCCGTCCATTACATACAAAACCGGATACTCTAGTTTATAAGAAGAATCATAACCGCCGGGCAAATAAACTTTTATTCTTCTCGTTCCAAAAATTTTTGACTGTACTTCAATTTCTTCGGTATTAGACGGAAGGAAAAACTTTTCGCCGTTTGTTTTCTGATATTCCAACCATTTCGTCGGCTGATAATCCGGCATCTTAAAAATCGAATTTTCGCCGCCGACACCATTATCAATTTTGTTCGGATTCAGTGGATCGGTTATCCATTTGCCGTCAACGATGAGCTTATATTCAACTCTTGCGGTTGGTGCAAATTCGTAAGCAGTTCCGATAATTGAATTGCTCGGAACGCCTTCTGCACGAATTTCGTTTCGCCAATGTTTCGGTTTCCATTGTGTAAAATCTCCGGCGATTTCAACTTTATTAGCGTCGCCTTTATAAGTAAAATACGCTAAATAATTTCCATTCTCACATTTGAAGATTTGAGGATTTATTGGTGTTTTGTAGTTAATTTGCCGTGAAATTTTATTGAAACAATTTTTATCGGTTTCTGTAATGTCGGGTTTTCTCAAAAGACTATAATCCACAGTTGTTTTTGGTAAATCTTTTATGCTGTCAATATTCAAATTATTTGCTAATTTTGTTTCCGTGTCATAATTTGCGGATTCATCTTTCTTTCCCAAAACATAACGATTATAAACAACATCGGGCGTGTCGAGATTTTTGC
>JBDTSO010000280.1:0-4651 GCA_039931085.1 Acidobacteriota bacterium
ATACCGGCGCGGGCGCGTATATTTGCGGCGAAGAAACCGCACTTTTGTCGTCGCTTGAAGGTTTTCGCGGACATCCGCGAATGAAGCCACCGTTTCCGGCTATTGAAGGAGTCTATGCCTGTCCGACAGTTGTTAATAATGTCGAAACTTTGACCGCCGTTCCGCAAATTATCGAAATGGGAGGAATTGCATGGCGCGATTTAGGAACGGAAAAATCCGGCGGCACAAAGCTTTGGTCTATCAGCGGTCACGTCAAAAAGCCTGGCGTTTATGAGCTTCCGATGGGTTATGATATGGAGAAACTCATCTTTGAAGATTGCGGCGGAATGCTGCGCGATGACAAAAAGCTGAAAGCCGTAATTCCGGGCGGTTCAAGCGTTTATGCGATGCGGGCGGATCAGATTATCGGCAAAAACGTGCGAATGGACTATGAAGGCTTGGTCGAAGCCGGATCATTAGTTGGTTCAGGCGGTTTTATCGTGATGGACGAAACGGTTGATATGGTTGATTCGACGAAAAATCTGACCGAATTTTATAAGCACGAATCGTGCGGTTGGTGTACGCCGTGCCGCGAGGGAACGGATTGGTTAGTGAAAATTTTTGATAGAGTTACAGCGGGTGGCGGAAGACCGGAAGACGCGCAATTGATTTTGGATTTGGTTGACAATATTGAAGGAAAAAGTTTCTGCGCTTTGGGCGACGCGGCGGCGTGGGCGATTCAAGGCGCGATTAAACGATTTCCTGAAGATTTTAAAAGGTATTTGCTGCCGAATGGAAACAACAATTAGTGTTAAAAAGCTGATTAAACGAACCAAATGGTTATTTGAAACTTAATAACGGCGATTGTTACGACAGAGGAGTTTTGTAAAGTATTGTAAAAAAGCGCAAGACGAGGTTTGCCGTGACATTCTTATTTTTCCCGAATGGGAAAAGGAGAATGAAAAATGTTTCAAAAATTTACAAAAATCAAATTTATGATCGCCGTCTGTGCGGTAATTCTGCCGCTTGCTCTAAACACTTTCGCGCAAAGCGTCTGGCTCGATTTGAAGCCTTTGCCAAGTTGGAACGAGCGCAAACGGACGATTTTGGAAACCAAGAAAATATCGCCTGCCGAATTAAAACGCTGTGCCGTTGTTGTCAGGCAGCCGACTTTGCCACAGGATTTTCTTTTGACGAAAATGGGTTGGACGCTGGTCGGCGCCGCGCACGTTTTCGGAAAAACGACGATCATTACAACCGCCGAGGCATTTGACGGAATGTGTCGTCCGCTGAAATTTGAAAATTATGTATTTGTCGGCAATCGCGTCGCCGGAACGCTTTCGCCGGGACAGATGGATTCGCGCACGGATGGATATTTGACGGATATAAAAACACCGACGGAAAAAAGTATCACCGCCGAATTTGCCCGTTATCATGAATCGGACGCGCTTTGCTGTCCGTCCAAAATCGAAGCGGTTACATATACAATCAAGCCTGACGGTGCAAATTTTTTGCTTGTGCCGGAAGGCAAATTTGAAACGCCTGCGAGTAATACTAATAGAGAAAATCAGCGATCCGATGCGGCGAAAAAGGCGGAAACGCTGGAAAATGCAGTTTGGCGTTGGGAAAATACGGAAACGCAAAGTGAAAAGATAAAGGTTGATAAACCCGAAAATTATACGCTCGAATTTTTGGCGGATGGCAAATTGCAGGTTCGCGCAGACTGCAATCGCGGACGCGGCATATATCAGGCAGAAAACGGAAAGTTGACTTTTTCCGCCATCGCTCTGACGCGGGCGGCGTGTCCACCCGAATCACTGGACAGAAATTTTTTGAACGGTTTGAATAGAGTTGAAAATTATAAAATCGAAGGCGATGCGCTGTCGACAGATTTATCAGGCGGCGGCATGATGCGGTTTTCACGCGCTTCATCTGTTGAAACAGTTAGTTTGGAAAATACGGCTTGGCGTTGGCAGGAATCGGAAAATTCGCAGGAGAAAGTTACGGTTGATAAGCCTGAAAATTACGAAATTCAATTTAACGCCAACGGCGAATTGGGCGCAAAAGCCGATTGCAACGGCGGCGGCGCAAAATATCAAACGGAAAATGGCAAATTAACAATTTCGCCACTTATCAGAACGCAAATTTTTTTGCGGTGAAGATTCACTCGATAAACGGTTTGTGCAGGGTTTGGAAAAGGCGCGAACTTACCGGGTCGAAGCTAATTTTCTGTTTATCGAAAGCGCAAATGATAACGATAAGATGAAGTTTTTTCGGGTTACCAAACAAAATTAAATTGCGGCACAAAAATTATTTTGAATAATTTAGGATGTTCATAGTTTGCGGTGAACATTTTGTAACCGATAAACAGACGACATTTTAGCAAAAGTATCGGAGAAGAAAATAATGTCTTCAATTTCTAAGTTTAAAAGCATTACAGCCGCAGTATTTTTACTGATTGCGACGGCATTATCAACCGAATTTGTTTCGGCACAGAGTAATAAACTGCCCGTTGCCGACGCTAAAAACCTTGTCGGTTTCAAGCAAAACGGAACGCTGTCGGCTGAACAAATAAATCAGCGAGTGAAGACGGTTTTCGGCGCGTCGGCACTTTCCGCCGCTTCAAAGGCAGTTGATTTATACAAAATCAGCTATCGTTCGCAGAATGAAAAAGGCACGTCCGTAGTTTTGACGGGTTTAATTGCGATGCCGCAAAGCGACGCGCCGAAAGGTTTGGTGATTTTCAATCACGGCACTTTTGCCGACCGCGACCTTTCGCCGTCGCGCTGGACGGGAAAGGCAAATTCTTCGGAAACCGAAATAGCTGCATTGGCGTTCACTTCGGGCGGTTATGCGGTGGCGATGCCGGATTATTTGGGTTTGGGCGACGATAAAGAATTTCATCCGTATCCACTCGGCGCAGTCAACAGCCTTTCGGCAATTGATCTTATTCAACCGGCGCGAACAGTTGCGGCGCGAAACGGCGTTGCGCTCGGCTCACGGCTTTTTATTACGGGCTATTCGGAAGGCGGCGCGGTGGCGATGTGGACGGTGAAAGAGTTGGAAAATAAGTTTGGAACTCAGTATGCGGTAACCGCCGCTGCGCCGTTGTCAGGCTCTTATGATCTTTCGGGAGCGACGCGCAAATGGCTGCTCGCTTCTCCAACCGACCAAGCAGGATTTGTTACGCGGCTGTATCTTTCATCTTATATCGCCCAATCGTTTCACAAAAACAACGGCGTAAAATTAACCGATTATTTCAAGCCGTCAATGGCTCTAACGGTTTCGCAAGCCTACAAAACAAATCGTTCGGATGAAGATATTATCAAAAGATTGGCTTTGGCGGCGACTTTGATGCGTGCAAAAAATTCCCTTGAAAATGTTCTGACAAATCGTTTTGTCGAGGCTCTGCGAAAATCCGATATGCGTGATCCGATTATCAAAGGACTAAGAAACAATGACGTTTATGATTGGTCACCGCGTACAAAAATGCTGCTCGTCAATTTAGAAGATGACAAAATCGTTGATCCCGACAATACTGACAATGTCTTCCGAACAATGCGAAAGCGCGGAGTCGGCAACGATACACTTAGCCGCTTTATAATTAAAGATAGAAATTTGAATCACATTACGGCGGTTGCCCCTGCGCTTCTTCAAGCCCGACGTTTTTTCGACGAATTTTGAAAAATTAAAAATCAAACGCTCAAGACAAATGGTTATAGAAAGGTTAAAATCTAAACATAAATTGTAGAATCTAACAAAAGATAAGGAGAAAAATGGGAAAAGGTGATAAAAAATCAAAACGCGGCAAGATTTTTGCGGGAAGTTACGGCAAAACTCGTCCGAAAAAGAAAAATAACAAAAAGTCGGAAAACACGGAAAATAAGACTGAAAATAAAGAATAAAAATGGGTGAAGTTCGAGTTACAGTAAAATTAATCAACGCTACAGATGAAGCATTAGCTCGGCGCGGTAAAATAGATTTGAGCGAAATTCGTGTTTATAAAGCCGATGCGATGGTTGACACGGGTTCAGTGCAAACGGTTATACCGCACGATGTTATGGTTGCACTGGGTTTAGAATCCCCACGTCAAAGAGGCGTTGAGTATGCTGATGGACGAACTGAGATTGTGCCGGTCACAGAGGCGATTGTCGTTCAAATAAATAATCGCGCTACAAATGACGAAGCACTGGTTTTAGGAGACGAAGTTTTGATCGGACAAACTATTTTGGAAAAATTGGATTTGCATGTTGATTGCGCGAATCAGATAGTTATTCCAAATCCCGCGCATCCGCATCAAGCAATTACAAAAGTTAAATAATGGCTGAACTTATTAAAGTTAAAATTAACGAGCAGGAATTTGAAGTCGAAAAAGGCGCACGACTGATTGACGTTTGCCACGAAAAAGGCTTCGGGATTCCGTCATTTTGTTATTACAAAGACCTCGCGCTGCAAGCGTCTTGCCGAATGTGTCTGGTTCGTATCGAAAAGATGCCGAAATTGCAGACTTCCTGCACGATAACCTGCACGGACGGGATGATTGTAACGACGCAGAGCGACGAAATCGAAAAAGCACAGCGGGCGATGGGCGAATTTCTTCTCGCCAATCATCCGCTCGATTGTCCGGTTTGTGATCGCGGCGGCGAGTGCGAGTTGCAGGAAGTGATTTTCG